>JBIJDO010000420.1:0-2861 GCA_044344105.1 Tabrizicola sp. | reverse complement strand
GACAGCGTCGCGTCATTGGCGATGTAGGCGCTGGTGAAGACAAGCGCCGCGTCCTTGCCGTGCAGGTCCGCCAGTTCCGCCTCAAGCGCCTTGTGCCAGACCGTGGTCCCGCTGATGTTGCGCGTGCCTCCCGACCCTGCCCCCGTCGCGTCAAGGGCATCGTGCATCGCCGCCAGCACCTCCGGATGCTGCCCCATCCCAAGGTAATCATTTCCGCACCAGACCGTGATCTCCTTCCGGGACCCGTCCGCCCGCGTCCAGACCGCTTTCGGGAACTGGCCCTGCGACCGCGCGATGTCGATGAAGGTGCGATACCGCCCCTCGTCATGCAGGCGATCAAGGCTGGCGGTCAATGCGGCTTCGTAATCCATGGCATCCTCGGTCGCTGGCGGGCGGTCCGGCCCAGGCTCGCTGGTGATTTCGGTCATCCGGCCCCTAAGGCCAACGGGGCGAATTGTCACCCCTATCGTCATGCAAATGCCGCCGGACCATACCCGAAAACGCCCGCTCTGGACAGTCCCCTGCCGCCTGCTACCCTGCGGCGATTCCATACCTGAAGGAGTCCGCCATGCCCCCCGCCGCCTCCCTCGACGCCGTCCTCCAACGCATCGACGACACCCTGCCCCAGGCGCTCGACCGGCTGATGGCGCTTCTGCGCATCCCCTCGATCTCGACCGATCCCGCCTTCAAGCCGGACTGCGCCCGCGCCGCCGACTGGCTGGTCGCGGACCTCAAGTCGCTCGGCTTCGACGCACGCTCTGCCCCCACGCCCGGCCACCCGATGGTCGTCGGGCACAGCAACGGGGGCCACGGTGGCGAGGGCCGCCGCCACCTCCTCTTCTACGGCCACTACGACGTGCAGCCCGTCGATCCCCTGGACCTCTGGGACCGCGACCCCTTCGACCCCGAACTGCAGGACACCCCGAAAGGCCGGGTCATCCGCGCCCGCGGCGCCTCGGACGACAAGGGCCAGCTGATGACCTTCATCGAGGCCTGCCGCGCCTGGAAGGCGGTCCACGGGCACCTGCCAGGCAAACTGACCATCTTCCTGGAAGGCGAAGAGGAATCGAGTTCCCCCTCCCTCATCCCCTTCCTGGAAGCGAACCGCCAGGAACTCGCCTGCGACCTCGCCCTCATCTGCGACACCGGGCTTTTCGAAGGGGCCGCGCCCGCCATCACCACCATGCTGCGCGGCCTTGCCAAGACCGAATTCACCATCCGCGCCGCCTCGCGCGACCTCCATTCCGGCATGTACGGCGGCCTTGCCCAGAACCCCCTGCATCTCATGTCCCGCCTCCTCGCGAACCTTCACGACGCGCAGGGCCGGGTGCAGGTTCCGGGCTTCTACGACGATGTGAACGAGCTTCCCGACACGCTCCGCCAGCAGTGGCAGGCCCTCAGCTTCGACCACGCCCGCTATCTCAGCGACGTCGGCCTCTCGGTCCCGGCAGGCGAACAGGACCGCACGCCGCTGGAAAAGATCTGGTCCCGCCCGACGGCCGAGGTCAACGGCATGTGGGGCGGCTACACCGGCGCGGGCTTCAAGACCGTCCTTCCGTCCGAGGCCCATGCCAAGGTCTCCTTCCGCCTCGTCTCGCGCCAGGACCCCGAAAAGATCATCGCCGCGTTCAAACGCTGGGCCGAGGCGCAGATGCCCGCCGATGTTCAGATCGTCTGGCAGGGCGGCAGCGACGGCGCACCCGCCTCGGTGATGGAGATCGCCGACCCCGCCTTCGAAGCCGCCCGCACAGCGCTCACCGAGGAATGGGGCCGCCCCGCCGCCTTCGTCGGTGCAGGCGGCTCGATCCCTGTCGCGGGCTACTTCAAGTCGATCCTTGGCATGGACGCGATGCTGATCGGCTTTGGCCGCGACGACGACCAGATCCATTCCCCGAACGAGAAGTATGATCTGGAGTCGTTCCACAAGGGCATCCGCTCCTGGGCGCGCATCCTGGACCGCATCGCATGAACGGCCTCGCATGACGCTTGAACTTCGCGACGCAACGCCCGGCGACGAAAACGATTTCCGGATCCTTTGGGCGCAGTACCTCGCCTTCTATGAAGTCAGCCTCGACCCCAAGGTCACCGCCGCCACCTGGACGCGCCTGATGGATCAGGCCTCCCCCGTCAAAGCCCGCCTCGCGGTCCAGGACGGGCGCATCCTCGGCTTCGCGATCCACCTCCACCACCCCTCGACCTGGGTGTTGAGCGAGGATTGCTATCTCGAAGACCTCTTCATCGCACCGGAAGCCCGCGGCCAAGGCCTCGGCCGCGCCCTGATCGACGACCTCATCACGCTGGCCCGCGCCAGGGGCTGGTCCCGGCTCTACTGGCACACCGACGAAGACAACACCCGCGCCCGCGCGCTCTATGACCAGTATGTCGCGTCAGACGGCCATATCCGCTACCGGATGGCGCTCTGACCCTGCCTCCTCGTTCGACTGCGTCTCCTCGTCGGGACCGCAGCGAGGAGGGACGAAGTCACCGACGAGCACATCGCCGCAAGACCGCGGTCGATCGCCTGCCCCAACCGGGAATGTGCGGAAAAACTGGCGCGGTGGACGGGGCTCGAACCCGCGACCCCCGGCGTGACAGGCCGGTACTCTAACCAACTGAGCTACCACCGCGCGCTGGACCCGGCAGATAGTGGGTCGCGCGAGGGGCGTCAAGCGGGAAACGTCGGGTTCCGCCATTGCCGGGTGCCGCCTTGCTATGGGCAAGCCGCTGACATCACCCTCTCCGCTTCTGTCGGGACGGGATGGCGCAAGGGATGATCGGCAAAGCGGGTCAGCAGCCCGTGAAAAGTATTGCCAGATCCTTAACGCCCACAGGCAACCCCTTGAAATCAAACGATCCCAAAA
>JBIJDO010000065.1:0-10378 GCA_044344105.1 Tabrizicola sp. | reverse complement strand
CCCTGACTCTGGATGTTGCCGGAAGACGGGTCCTGCGCATGACTGCGGCAGGCGGGCTGCCCGGTGCCGAGGTCTGCCTTGGGGTCGAGACCCTGGAAGATGAGCACAAGGACGACCTGATCAAGCTCTTGCAGGCTGTCGCCCTGCCGGATCACGAGCTGCGTGTCATTTCCGGACCGATCGGTCGTGGCGGCGAAGCGGTCAGCGTCGGGCTTCCTGTCGCGTTGCTGGCCGATCTGCTGCTGGTCGACCTGAACGAGACCGTTGCGGATGAGCCGACCCCCGCCGCAGAGCCGGGGAACGTGGCCGACGTGCCTGCGGATTTCCCGGACGACGGGATCGCGCTGACCGGGAGCCTCCTGTCCCGGCTTTGCCAGCGGCTGGACAGCCTGCTTCTGGCCACCCTGATGACGGGAGGCGACGACGACGGAAACTCCAGCGGCCCGGAGGAGATGGTGTCCCATCTTTCCGGCTTTCTCGCCGAGGAGCGCGATGCGCTGGACCGGCAGCTCGACATGGCAGGTGGCGATCCGGGCGGACCGGTCTGCATTGTCCTTGGAGCGGAACTGAGCGCGGGCCACAGCATCTTCTGCGCGCGGGCGAACGGCGCGATGCTGCTTGGCGTGATCGAGGGGGATGCAACTTCGGTGATCCTGTCCGCCTGGCGCGCAGCGCTGCTCTGATCCCTTGGCAGCCCCGGATTTTCCCTAAAACTTCACCGGTTAAGCGGCTGTAAAGCCTGCGGATGCTAGACCTGTCCCCGGGTGTGAGATTTGGGTGATCTGGGATGGCAGCGCAAAGCAATGCCGCGCCGGTCATCATCAAGCGGAAGAAAGTTGTCAGTGGCGGGGGCCACCACGGCGGGGCATGGAAAGTCGCCTACGCGGACTTCGTGACGGCCATGATGGCCTTCTTCCTGTTGATGTGGCTGTTGAACGCGACGACGGAAAAACAAAGGAAGGGCATCTCGGATTACTTCAATCCGACGATCCCGGTGAACCGCATCTCGGGCGGGGGCGACGGGGCCTTTGGCGGCGACAGCGTCTTTGCCGAAGAGACGATGGCCCAGACCGGGACCGGTGCGATGGATCGCAAGACATCGGCCGCCTCGGCGACGGAAGCGGGCGAGGATTCGGGGCGCGGTGCGGCGGGCGAAGGCCGGGCGCAATCGGAACTCGAAGATGTCGAAAAGGCGCTGCTTGCCCGTGGCGGCGAAAGCAACACGATGGAACGCCTGCTCCGGCAGGTTGTCACCAGGGTCACCGACGAAGGCCTGGTGATCGAAGTGTTCGACCTTCCCGATGCCCCGCTGTTCGACGGGGACACGGCCAAGCCGACGCCCGCTCTGCTGGCGATCAGCGATCTGCTGGCCGAGGTCCTGAACCTCACCACCAACGAGATCGCGGTCGCAGGGCATCTGCGCGCCCATCCGGTGACCCTGATCGACAACCCGGTCTGGGACCTGTCGACGCTGCGGGCGCAATCCGCCCGGCGACTGCTGGAAGAGGCAGGCATCGACAGCCGACGGATGCAGCGCGTCTCGGGCTATGCCGACCGCAAGCCTGCGGTGGCCGACCCGGCAGCCGAACGCAACAACCGGATCGAGGTGATCCTTCTGCGCCGGGACCGATAATCCGTTTCATTTTATCCATTAGGCTGGCGTTAAGCGCTTTTGCGGCAGGTTGACCGGGACTTGGGTCGATGCAGCAGAAAGGCGCATTCCATGACGATTTCTTCTTCGCTCAGTGCGGGGGTGTCCGGGCTGAACGCCAATGCCACCCGGCTTGCCGCGATCTCGGACAACATCGCGAACTCAAGCACCTTCGGCTACAAGCGGGCCTCGTCCGACTTCACCAGCATGGTGATCACCTCCAACCGCGGTGCCGGAACCTATTCCGCGGGTGGCGTCCGCGCCTCGACGATCCGACTGATCGACGAACGCGGCGATCTGGTGGGCACCGGCAGCGCCACCGACCTTGCGATCGCCGGGCGCGGCATGCTGCCGGTGATCAACGAGGTGTCGCTTGGCAACGCGCTCAGCGACACGCCGCTTCTGATGACGCGGACCGGCAGCTTCCGCACCGATGCCGACGGGGTGATGAAGACCGATTCCGGTCTTGTCCTGCTGGGCTGGGCCGCCGATGCCGATGGCACCATCCCCTCCAACCCGCGTGACACGATCTCGGGCCTGGTGCCGGTGGTGATCAACACCAACCAGACGGCAGGCGATCCGACCTCGGCCATGAACCTGGGCGTCAATCTGCCTGCGACCTACACGGTTGCCGGGTCCACCGCCGTCCCGCCGCCCTTGTCGGTCGAGTATTTCGGCAACCTCGGCACGTCGGAATCGCTGCAGGTCACCTTCATTCCGGTCGTCCCGGCCAGCGGCTCGTCAAACCAGTGGACGATGGAGATTCGCGACTCCGCCTCGGGTGGCGCGCTGATCGGGGAATATTCGCTGACCTTCGACGATTCGCGCGGCGCGGGCGGGACGCTGGCCTCGGTCAGCGTGGTCTCGGGCGGCGCCTACAATGCCGCTGACGGAACCCTGGCCCTCACTGTGGACGGCGGACCGATGACGGTCGGGATCGGTCGGCTGGGCGACCCGAACGGCCTGACCCAGCTGTCCGACAGCTTTGCCCCGGTGTCGATCACCAAGAACGGCTCGCCGGTCGGCAACCTCACCACGGTCGAGGTCGATGAAAAGGGCTATGTCAACGCAACCTACGACACCGGCTTCACCCGGCGTCTCTATCAGATCCCGATCGTGGATGTCCCGAACCCGAACGGTCTTCTGTCCCTGTCGAACCAGACCTACCAGGTTTCGCCGGATTCGGGCTCTTTCTTCCTGTGGGACGCGGGCTCGGGGCCGACAGGGTCGATCCAGGGCTATTCCCGCGAGGGGTCGAAGACCGATGTCGCGGCCGAGCTGACCAATCTGATCCAGACCCAGCGCGCCTATTCCTCGAACGCCAAGGTCATCCAGACGGTCGACGAGATGCTGCAGGAAACCACCAACATCAAGCGGTGATAGGGGATGAGCGTCACCTCCGCCCTGTCCGGTGCGCTGTCGGGCCTCTCGGCAGCCTCGCGGCAGGCCGAAATCCTGTCCTCGAACGTTGCCAACGCCACCACGCCCGGCTATGCCCGGCGTCAGGTCGGCCTCAGCGCTGCGGTGCTTGCCGGGGCGGGTCAGGGCGTTCAGGTTCTTGGCGTGACCCGCGACCTGGACCGGCAGCTTCTTGGCGAGCGGCGTCTGGCCCAGGCCGGTGGCGGCGACAGAGATGTCAGGGCAGAGTTTCTGCAGCGCGTCGAGCAGACCTTCGGCACACCGGACAGTGCGGGGTCGCTTTCGGCGCGCCTTGCCGCCTTTGACCAGGCGCTGGTCGAAGCTGCCGGACGACCCGAGTCGCAGACCCGGCTCTCCAGCATCGCAAGCACCGCGAAATCCCTGATGCAGGGTTTTGCAGCCGCAACCTCCGACATCCAGGCCGCCCGCAGCACTGCGGATCGCCGGATCGCGGACGAGGTTGGCAGGCTCAACGCGACGCTCGCACAGTTGCAGGACCTGAACGTCGATCTGCGGTCGTTCACCGGGGCGGGCCGCGATGTCTCGGCGCTTTTGGACGAACGCCAGCGGCTGATCGACCAGATCTCCGCCATCGTCCCGATCCGCGAGGTCCCGCGCGACCTGAACCAGATCGCCCTCTTCACCAGCGGCGGTGCGTCCTTGCTGGAAGGATCGGCCTCGGTGATCGGTTTTGCCGCGACCCGCACCATCACGCCCGAGATGACGCAAGCCCTCGGGGGGCTGTCCGGCATCACCATCAACGGGCAGCCCTATGCGACGGCGGGTTCGGCCAGCCCGATCCTGGGCGGTACGCTGGGCGGGCTTTTTGCGCTCCGCGACGACCTTGCCGTTGCCGCGCAGGGCAGACTGGATGCCGTCGCCCGTGATCTGGTCGAGCGGTTCTCTTCGGCAGGCCTTGACCCCACGCTCGCCCCCGGCGCACCGGGCCTGTTCACCGACGCAGGCGGCGTCCTTGTTCCTGCCAACGAAACCGGCCTTGCGGGTCGTCTGGTCCTGAACGCGGCTGCCGATCCGGCCCTCGGGGGCGCGCTTTTCCGGCTGCGGGACGGTCTTGGGGCACCGGTCGAGGGACCGCCGGGCAACGGCACGCTTCTGGCCGCCCTGCAAGCCGCGCTTTCGGGCGTGCGGCCGCTTGCTTCCACCGGCTTCACCGCCGGAAACCGCAGCTTTGCCGCCTTGACCGGCGATCTGCTGTCCGACGCCTCGGCACGGCGCCTCACCGCCCAGTCCGAGCAAGGGTTTTCTGCCGCCAGATTGACCGCGCTCACCGATCTTGAAGCGCAGAACGGCATCGACACCGATCAGGAAATGCAGGCGCTTCTGGTGATCGAAAAGAACTATGCCGCCAATGCCAAGGTGATCCAGACGGTCGCGGACATGATCGACACGCTGATCAGGCTTGGCGCATGACCCGGATCTCGGTCGGAGACGCAAGCCTGACCAACATCCTGGCGCGCCAGGGTGCAGAGCTGCGCAGCCGGGTCCAGCTGGCCTCGCAGGAAGTGGCGACCGGGAAGCGCGGCGATATCGGTCAGGCGCTGCGCGGCGATCTCTCCCCGCTCCTGGCCATCGATGCCAGCCTGTCCCGGCTTCAGGCCTATGCTTCCACCGCGACGGACGCGGCCCTCACCACGCAAGGACAGCAGACCGCGCTTTCAGGCCTGTCGCAGCTTGCGGCGGGCATCACCACCACGCTCCTCGGCGCAAATGACTTTCCGACACCGGCCCAGCTCAACACCGTTGCCGCCGACGCGCGCGGACGCCTGGCCTCGGCCGTCGGGCTCCTGAACACGCAGACCTCGGGTCGGGCGATCTTTTCCGGCATGGCGACCGATGTCGTGCCCCTCGGGTCCGCCGACGCCATGCTGGCCGCGCTGGAAACGGCAGCCGTCGGATCGACAACCGCCGGCCAGGTCGCCGCTGCGGTCACCACCTGGTTTGCCGACTCGCTGGGGTTCGGCACCTTCTACCAGGGCGGGCCGCCCCTCGGCCCCGTCCCGATCGCCCCTGGCGAGTCCGCGGATCTCTCCACCACCGCGATGGACCCGACGATCCGCGACACGCTGGCCGGGTTCGCGCTGGCGGCGCTGATCGACCGGGGCATTCTGTCCGGCGATACAGCGGAACGTGCCCGGCTGGCCCAGACCGCCGGTCAGACCCTGTTCCGGTCCGAAGACGCCCGCATCACCCTTGCGGCCCGGATCGGCACGGTCGAGGCGCAGGTCGAAACCGCCCGCACCCGGAACATGGCAGAGGAAACCGCGCTTGGCATCCTGCGCTCCGGGATCGGCGCGGTGGACCCCTACGAGGCGGCGACCCGGCTGGAAACCGTCCGCGCCCAGCTTGAGGCCCTTTATCTCGTCACGGCCCGCGTCTCGCGGCTCAGCCTTGTGGAGTACATCCGATGATCCGTTTCCTGGTCGCGCTGCTATTCACCTCCGGCGCTGCCCTGGCCGAACCCGTCCGCATCAAGGATCTGGTCGAGTTCGACGGCGTGCGCGGCAACGATCTGGTCGGCTATGGCCTGGTCGTCGGACTGAACGGCACCGGCGACGGCATCCGCAACGCGCCCTTCACCGAAGAGATCATGGCCAATCTCCTGGAACGCCTGGGAGCCAACGTGACCGGCGAGGCGTTTCGCCCCAAGAACGTCGCCGCCGTCTTCGTGACGGCTGAACTGCCGCCATTCGCCCGGTCCGGCGGGCAGATCGACGTCACCGTCTCGGCCATCGGCGATGCGAAAAGCCTCCTCGGCGGCACGCTGGTCATGACGCCATTGAACGGGGCCGACGGACAGATCTACGCGGTGGCGCAAGGCACGATCATCGCCGGCGGCATCTCGGCCGAAGGCGATGCCGCGCGGGTGGTCCAGGGCGTCCCGACCGCCGGGGCGATCCCCTCCGGCGCGCGGGTCGAGCGTGAGGTGGAGTTCGACTTCGCCGGTCTGCCGGTTCTGCGGCTGGCCCTGAAGTCCGCCGATTTCACCACCGCCGAGCGGATCGAAACTGCGGTCAACGCCGAGTTTGGCGCCCGCGTCGCCCTGATGCAGGATGCGGGCACCGTTGCCGTCGACATCGGGGCCACCGGCCTCGGGTCTCCGGCGCATGTCCTCAGCCGGATCGAAGGCCTCCTCGTGGAACCCGAGACCCGGGCGCGCGTGGTGGTGGACCAGCGCTCGGGCACCATCGTCATGGGGGCGGATGTCCGGATCAGCCGTGTCGCCGTGGCGCAGGGCAACCTGACCCTGCGGGTCGAGGAAAGCCCGATGGTCGTGCAACCCAACCCCTTTGCCGAAGGCGAGACCGTGGTCGTGCCCCGCTCCAGCGCCGATATCGACACGACAGGCACCGGCCTGGCCGAAGTGCGTGGCGGCACCGATCTTGCCGAAGTCGTGGCCGGATTGAACGCGCTTGGTGTCGCCCCGAACGACATGATCGACATCCTGAAAAGCATCAACGCCGCAGGTGCCCTGCATGCCGAATTCGTCGTCAACTGACCGGGCCCGATCCTTTGCCCCGCGCATTCTGCCGATGCGTCGGCTCTGGCGTTGACCCTGATGCAGGCGAAGCGTAAGCCGGAGGCCGGAAGCCAGAGAAGAGCAGCGCCTTGGCCATTCATCTTCACCAGACCGACCTTCCCGATGGGCTGGTCCTTGGCCCCGTGGTGGCCATCGACACCGAAACCATGGGCCTCGATCCCCGGCGCGACCGCCTGTGCGTGGTGCAGCTGTCCGACGGCTCCGGGGACGCGCATCTGGTGCAGATCGCCAGGGGGCAGACCCGCGCACCCAACCTTGAACGGCTGCTCGCCGACCCGGCAACTCTGAAGCTTTTCCACTTCGGCCGCTTCGATATTGCCGCGCTGAAACAGGCGTTCGGGGTGACCACCACCCCGGTCTGGTGCACCAAGATCGCCTCAAAGCTGGTGCGCACCTTCACCGACCGGCACGGGCTGAAGTACCTCCTCGCCGATCTTGTCGGTGTCGATGTGTCCAAGCAGCAGCAGACCAGCGACTGGGGTGCCGAGGTCCTGACCGAGGCGCAACGCGAATACGCGGCCTCGGATGTGCTGTACCTGCATCAGCTGAAGGCGGAACTGGAAGCCCGGCTCGGGCGCGAGGGCCGCCTTCCGCTTGCGGAAAGCCTCTTCGCCTTCCTGCCGACCCGGGCCGAGCTCGACCTCATGGGCTGGGACGATGCGCATGACATCTTCCAGCATTGATCCTGCACTCCGCCGGTGCCCGGCCCGCCCAGGGGCGGACGGTGCATGACGATGGCACGGGCCGATGCGCACAGTCGGGTGGTGGGCTGGCTGAAAGTGGTCCTGCCACTGGCCGCGCTTGCCATTCTGTCCACCCTGTTCCTCGTCGCCCGCCGCATCGACCCCGAGGCCGCGCTCCCCTATGCCGAGGTCGATGTCGAAGACCTCGCACGGGAGCCGCGGATGACCGCCCCGGCCTATGCCGGCAAGACGTCGGATGGCGCGGCGCTGACCCTTTCCGCCGAGGAAGCGCGACCCGCAGCGGAGGGTTCCGCCGCCAGGGCCGCCGGGCTTCGGCTCGATCTTGCGACGCCGGACGGGGCGACGACCCGGCTTGTCGCCGCCGAGGCGGTGATGGAGGACGCGACCCGGCAGGTGCTCTTGTCCGGCGGCGTGACGATTTCAACTTCCTCCGGCTATGTGCTCGAAACCACGGATATGGCGGTAAAGCTGGACCGGACCGGATTTGAAAGCCGCTCTCCCGTCACCGCAACCGGACCGGCAGGCGAGATTCGGGCGGATCGCCTGGTGCTGGGTCAGGACAACATGACCCCCGGTGCCTATGTTCTGGTTTTCAAGGGTGACGTCCGGCTGGTATACCAGCCCGGCGGCTAGACGGGCTGCAGAGGTTTCACACATGGCAAGTCCGCTTCGGCCCCTTGTTGTCGTTCTGGCGCTCACGCTGGCCACGTCGGCCTTCGGGCAGCAGACCATCGCTTTCGGCGACCTGAACCAGGACACCACCCTGCCGGTCGAAGTGCAGGCCGATCAGCTGGCGGTCAACAATGCCGACGGCAGTGCGGTCTTCAGCGGCAATGTCCTGGTCCGCCAGGGCGAGATGAAACTGGCGGCGGGCGAGGTCCGCGTGACCTACGGTGCCGGGCAGAACGACATCGAACAGCTTGTCGCCTCGGGCGGCGTGACGGTCACCAACCTCGGCGACGCCGCCGAGGCGCAGGAGGCGGTCTATACGATCGCAAGCGGGCAGATCGTTCTGTCGGGCAACGTTCTCCTGACGCAGGGACCTGCGGCCATGGCGGGTCAGAAGCTGACCATCAACCTCAAGGACGGGACCGGGGTGATGGAAGGCCGGGTCACCACGACCTTCGTGCCGGGGGGCGACTGATGTCCGCTGCAGCCCCTTCTGGACGGCCGGAACTGACCGTGACCGACGGATTGGCCGGGCTGCAGATCCGCTCCTTGCGGAAAAGCTACAAGAAACGGCCGGTGATCCGCGACGTGTCGATGGACCTCCGGCGCGGTGAGGTCGTGGCCCTTCTTGGGCCGAACGGATCGGGAAAGACGACGTGTTTCTACTCCATCGCGGGTCTTGTGACCCCGGATGGCGGCCAGGTCCTCATCGACGGCAAGGATGTCACCGCCCTGCCGATGTATCGCCGCGCCCGGCTAGGGATCGGCTATCTGCCGCAGGAAGTGTCGATCTTCCGGGGGCTTAGCGTCGAGGACAACATCCTTGCCGTGCTCGAGATCGTGCAGTCCGACCGGCACAAGCGGCGCGAACGGCTGGAAGAGCTGCTGTCGGAGTTTTCGATCACCCACCTGCGCCGGACGCCCGCCCTTGCCCTGTCGGGCGGGGAGCGGCGCCGGGTCGAGATCGCGCGCTGCCTGGCGGCGGACCCGAAGTACCTTCTGCTGGATGAACCTTTCGCCGGGGTCGATCCGATTGCGGTCGGCGAGATCCGGCATCTGGTGCAGGACCTGAAGGGGCGCGGGATCGGCGTCCTGATCACCGATCACAACGTCCGCGAGACGCTGGAAATCGTCGACCGCGCCTATATCCTGCACGATGGAAAGGTGCTCATGTCCGGCACGACCGATGAAGTCGTCCGCGACGAGACCGTGCGGCGCGTCTATCTGGGCGAGAACTTCCGCATTATCTGAGCGACGCATCGGCACGCCCGAATCGACTCGGTTGACAAGCTGGCATGCCCTGTCGCCAAATACCCGGAATGAGTGTGTTTCACGCCCCTGTCCGGTCCCGGATTGCAGCGGAGGTTCTGGCCATCCGTACCGGCGTGACGCAACGTTTCCCCAGGGCATTTCAGGAAAGTCCGGCAGGCGCAGGATAATCCGCGGCGGTCCGGAAGCATGCGAAAAGGAGAGATCATGCGCTATCAGATCAGTGGAAAACAGATCGATGTTGGTGAGGCTCTTCAGACCCATGTGAAAGCGGAAATGGGCGAGGTCGTCGAGAAATATGCCCAGCGTCCCACTGAATGTGTCGTGGTGTTCTCCCGGATGGCGCATGAGTTCGTCTGCGAGGCGGTGATCCACCTGTCGACCGGCCTGACCGCCCAGGCCAAGGGGCATGCGGCGGAAATCTATGCCGCGTTCGAATCCGCCCGGGAAAAGATGGACAAGCAGCTCCGGCGCTACAAGCGGCGGATCCGGAACCATCACAGCAACCGCACGGGGCCGGTTGAATTCGGCGGAGCGTCCTCGTATATCCTCGCCGGTAATGAGGAAGCCGAGGACGTCGAGCCCGACACGCTCCAGCCCGTGGTCATCGCCGAGATGGAGACGAAGATTCCTTCGATCACCGTCGGCGAGGCCGTGATGCAGATGGAGCTGGCGGGCCAGCGGATGCTGGTGTTCCGGAACGAAGGCCATGGGGGCGTGAACGTGGTGTACCGTCGCGATGACGGGAACATCGGCTGGATCGACCCCCGCAACAGCAAATGAAGCGTCCCTGACGCAGGATCACCGCCGACCCATGGAACTTTCCAAACTTGTCGTCCCAGCCGCCGTTCGGGTGGTCGGGCAGTTCACCTCGAAAAAGCGGCTGTTCCAGGAGCTGGGCGAGATCGCGGCGCAGGCCTACGGGCTGAGTGGAGCGGCGGCGATCGACGGGCTGCAGGAACGCGAGACGCTGGGGCCGACCGGCGTGGGGCACGGCATCGCGCTGCCGCATGCCCGGCTGGAGGATCTGAAGGGGATCATCGGGGTCTTCCTGCGGCTGGAAAAGCCCCTGGACTATGACAGCGTCGACCGGCAGCCGGTGGATCT
>JBIJDO010000419.1:0-2870 GCA_044344105.1 Tabrizicola sp. | reverse complement strand
CAACACAGTCAATCGGGGAATCCCATTTCCGATTCAATCATGCGCAGACATGCTCTAGAGCGGGAATGCATCCGGCCAGGATGCGTCACATCAACCATACGCAGCGGAGATCCGGATATGAAACTTGCACTCGGCACTTTGGCGCTGGTCAGCGCTTTCGCCCTCCCGACCCTTTCTTTTGCCCAGCAGACGGACCCGGCAAAAATGACCTGCGCGGAGTATTCCGCGATGGACAAGGATGGCATGATGAAGGCCGCCGAAGCCATGCACATGGCTGGTCCCGATGCCAGCAAGATGATGGACATGGCCATGACCGAAGAGGCCGTCAAGATGACCATGGCCAATTGCGAAGGCAAGCCCGACATGATGGCGATGGACGCGATGATGATGAAATAGGGCGTTTCGGGCAGGGGACGCGGCGCGCGCGCCCCGCCCCCTGTTCGCCATGCGGGTCCGGCATCGGCAGGCCGGCGCGCCGAAAGACACCGATCTCTTCTGCGGCCCCTATTGCACCTGATCTGCAGTGTCGGCTTTGCCGAAAACAGAGTTTCCTCGTCGCTCCCAGGGCATCCACGGCCATTGCGTCGAATTCCTGCAGCGCCTCGACAACCGCCCCACCCGGCCTTTGGCGTCGGTCTCCATTCCGGCTGGCTGCACGGCTTCGGCGCCCTGCCCGACCCGTTCCCCCTTTCCCTTTCGCCTTCGCTCAAATATCCCACGGGGGTGCGGGGGGTAAGAAATCCCCTGTACCCGACAGGAGACACCCATGATCCCCGTCATCGGCTATTCCGGGCAAAAGGTCGCTGTCCTCGGCCTCGGCCGCTCTGGTCTCGCCACGGCGCGGGCGCTTGTCGCGGGGGGCGCGGTTCCGCTCCTCTGGGATGACAGCCCCGAGGCGCGTCACAAGGCCGAAGCGGACGGTCACAGCCTGACCGACCTGACCCGTACGCCCGCGTTGCACGGCGTCGCGGCCCTGATCATCAGCCCCGGCATCCCGCATCTTTACCCCGGCCCCCATCCGGTCATCGCGCGGGCGCTGGAGGCGGGCGTGCCGGTCGACAACGACATCGGGCTCTTCTTCCAAAGTGCCGCTGACGGGACCTGGGCCGAGATGGAGGTTCCGCCGAAGGTGGTGGCGGTGACCGGTTCGAACGGCAAGTCGACGACGACCGCCCTCATCCACCACATCCTGACCGAGGCCGGGCGTCCGGCCCAGATGGCCGGGAACATCGGCACGGGGGTCCTGTCCATCGACCCGCCGCAGGAGGGCGAGGTGGTGGTGCTGGAGCTTTCGTCCTATCACACCGAGCTTGCCCGCGCGCTGACGCCGGATGTGGCGGTCTTCACCAACCTGTCGCCGGATCATCTGGACCGGCATGGCGGCATGGGCGGCTATTTCGCCGCCAAGGCGCGGCTCTTCACCCAGGGCGGGCCGGACCGGGCGGTGATCGGCGTGGACGAGGTCGAGGGCCGGTTTCTGGCGGGGCAACTGGCCCAGGGTCCGGGGGATGACCGGGTGATCCGGGTCTCCTCGGGGACAAAGCTTGAAGGCTTCGGCTGGTCGGTCTTCGCCCGGAAGGGGTTCCTTGCGGAATGGCGGAAGGGGCGGCAGGTGGCCTCGATCGACCTGCGCGAGGTCAAGGGCCTGCCCGGCGCGCACAACCACCAGAACGCCTGCGCCGCCTATGCCGCCTGCCGGTCGCTGGGCCTGGCGCCGAAGCTGATCGAGGGGGCTTTGCATTCGTTCGCGGGTCTGCCGCATCGGAGCCAGCTGGTGGGCGAACGCGGAGGCGTGCGGTTCGTCAACGACTCGAAAGCCACCAACGCGGACAGCGCGGCGAAGGCCTTGCAGGCCTTTCCGCGCATCCGCTGGATCGCCGGGGGCATGGGCAAGGACGGCGGCATCGCCGGACTGGTGCCGCATCTGGGGTCGGTGGTGAAGGCCTATCTCATCGGCCATTCCGCCCGCGATTTCGCGCTGCAGGTGGGCGGGGTGCCGCACGAGATCTGCGAGACGATGGACCGGGCCGTGGCACGGGCGACGGCGGAGGCCGAAGCGGGAGAGGTCGTGCTTCTGGCCCCGGCGGCGGCGAGTTTCGACCAGTATCCGAACTTCGAGAAGCGGGGCGAGGATTTCACCGCCCGGGTGAAGGCGCTTCTTCAGTGACGCCTCCTCGAGCACTCCGTGCACTCGTCGGGAAGGTCCGCGAGGAGTGCACGAAGTGCTCGACGAGCCTTGCTTCAGACCGGCAGCAATTTGCCGTCCTGACCGGCTGACGCCTCGGCCTTGTCGAGCAGCACCTGCAGCGCTGCGCCGCGGGCAAAGTCGGGTTCGGCCGGTCCCTCACCCCGGATCGCGGCGATGAAGCGCTGGTAGACGGTCGGGACGGCGGGGCAGTCGACATCGACCCAGGTGCCGTCCTTGATGTTCTCGCCGATGCTGGCGCGGAGGTGGCTTTCGTTCTTTTCGTAGCGCACTTCCAGCCCACCCGTCAGGCCATAAAGCCGGAGCCTGAGGTCGTTCAGGTGGCCGGTGGCAAAGCGGGTGGCCCCGACCGTCCCAAGCGCACCGTTCTCCAGCACCACCTGCATCGTGGCGCTGTCGTTGGCGTCCAGAACATAGTCGCCGATCCGCCCGCCGGGGGCCTTGTCAAAGGTGGTCAGGCGGCACGAGACTTCGGCAGGGTCGGCCCCGGCAATGAAGGTGGCATAGTCCAGGATATGGATGCCGACATCCCCCAAGACCCCCTTCGACCCATGCGCAGAAGACAGCCGCCACAGCCATTTGCTTTCCGTCTTCCAGTCGCCCCAGGCGGGCTGGGTCAGCCAGCTTTGCAGATAGCTTGCCTCGAAATGCCGCACCGGGCCGA
>JBIJDO010000418.1:0-2883 GCA_044344105.1 Tabrizicola sp. | reverse complement strand
TCCAGACTGAGTAGCCCATGGCCCGCGTGACGGTCGAAGATTGCGTTGACAAGGTGCCGAACCGGTTCGAGCTGGTGATGCTTGCCGCCCACCGTGCGCGCGAGATCGCCTCGGGCTCGCCCCTGTCGATCGACCGCGACAACGACAAGAACCCGGTGGTGGCCTTGCGCGAGATCGCCGACGAGGCGCAGCAGGCCGATGTCCTGCGCGAGCGGATGATCGAAAGCTATCAGACCCAGATCGAGGTCGACGAGCCGGAAGAAGACCAGATGGCGCTTCTGATGGGCGGCGAGATGGACCGTCCGATGGTCGACGACATGTCGGAAGAAAAGCTTCTCCGCGCCCTGATGGAAGCCCAGGGCGAGTTCTGACGGGCATTTGCCCAGCCGAGCGGGGCGGTGATGATCGACGTCGAAGACCTCATCGCCCTGGTTCGCAACTACAACCCGCGCTGCAATGCCGACCTGATCCGCCGGGCCTATGCCTACGGGTTCAAGATGCACGACGGCCAGGTCCGCAAGTCGGGCGAGCCGTATTTCACCCATCCTGTCGCGGTGGCGGCGATCCTGACCGAGCAGCGGCTGGATGACGCGACGATCGTGACGGCGCTCCTCCACGACACGATCGAGGACACGCGGTCGACCTATGCCGATCTCTCCGCGATGTTCGGCGAGGAGGTGGCCGAGCTGGTCGATGGCGTGACCAAGCTGACCAACCTGCAGCTTTCGAACACCGAAAGCCTGCAGGCCGAGAACTTCCGCAAGCTCTTCATGGCGATGAGCCGCGATCTGCGGGTGATCCTGGTCAAGCTGGCGGACCGGCTGCACAACATGCGCACGATCCGGTCGATGAGCCAGGAAAAGCAGGCGCAGAAGGCGCGCGAGACGATGGAGATCTTCGCGCCACTTGCAGGCCGGATGGGCATGCAGTGGATGCGCGAGGAGCTGGAGGATCTGGCGTTCAAGGTGCTGAACCCCGAGGCCAGGAATTCGATCCTGCGGCGGTTCCTGACCCTGCAGAAGGAATCGGGCGATGTGGTCCACAAGATCACCGCCGACATCCTGCACGAGCTGGAGAAGGCGCAGATCGACGCCGATGTCTTCGGGCGGGCGAAGAAGCCCTACAGCATCTGGCGCAAGATGCAGGAGAAGGACCTGGCGTTCAGCCGGCTTTCGGACATCTACGGGTTCCGGGTGATCTGCGGGTCGGTGGCCGACTGCTACCGGATCATGGGGGTGATCCACCAGCGCTGGCGCGCGGTGCCGGGGCGGTTCAAGGACTACATCAGCCAGCCGAAGAACAACGGCTACCGGTCGATCCACACCACGGTCAGTGGCCGGGACGGCAAGCGGGTGGAAGTGCAGATCCGCACGCGCGAGATGCACGAGGTCGCCGAGGCGGGGGTTGCGGCGCACTGGTCCTACCGCGAGGGGGTACGGGCGGCGAACCCGTTCGCGGTCGATCCGGCGAAGTGGATCGCCAGCATGACCGAACGGCTGGACGAAGGCGACACCGACGAGTTCCTCGAGCATGTGAAGCTGGAGATGTACTCCGACCAGGTGTTCTGCTTCACGCCGAAAGGCGACGTGGTGCAGATGCCCAGGGGCGCGACGCCCTTGGACTTTGCCTATGCGATCCACACCCGGATCGGCAATTCCTGCGTGTCGGCCAAGATCGACGGGATCCGGGTGCCGCTCTGGACGCGGCTGAAGAACGGCCAGTCGGTGGAGATCATCACGGCGGAAGGCCAGCGCCCGCAGTCGAGCTGGATCGACATCGTGACGACGGGGCGGGCGAAGGCGGCGATCCGGCGGTCGTTGCGCGAGGAGGACCGGGGGCGGTTCGTCAAGCTGGGGCAGGAGCTGGCGCGGGCGGCCTTCGACCATGTCGGCAAGAAGGCCAGTGACAAGGCGCTCAGGACGGCGGCGAAGATGCTGGGTCTGGCGGACGAGATGGACCTTCTGGCGCGGCTTGGGTCCGCCGAGATGCCCGCACGGCGGGTGGTGGAGACGCTGTACCCCGAGCTTGCGCAGGCGGTGGCCGAAGAGGTCGATTCGAAGCGGCCGGTGGTCGGGCTGACCGCCGACCAGACCTTCCGGCGCGCGCAATGCTGCCAGCCGGTGCCGGGCGAGCGGATCGTCGGCATCACCTACCGGGGGCAGGGGGTGGTGGTGCATGCCATCGACTGCCCGGCGCTGGAGGAGTTCGAGGACCAGACCTCGCGCTGGGTGGACCTGCACTGGCATTCGGGGCGGCATTCGCCGGTGTTCACGATCAGCTTCGATCTGACGATCTCGAACGACGCAGGCGTCCTTGGGCGCATCTGCACCTTGATCGGCGAGCAGAAGGCCAATATCTCGGACCTGCGGTTCACCGACCGGAAACCGGACTTTTATCGCCTCATTGTTGACGTGGACCTCCGCGACGTTGAACACCTGCACATGGTGATGACCGCGCTTGAAGCCGAGACGGACGTGGCGCAGATTTCGCGGTTTCGCGATTTGACACGGCGACCTTAAGAAGAGAACTGGGGCCGTAAGGCGGGAAAGCGGGCCGAGGGCCCGGACAGAGGAACGGCGAAGTGATCTTCAAGCGCAGGGAACCTTTGGGCTGGGGCGCGTGGCTGCGCGAGCAGGTCTACCCGCGCGGCGGCTTCAAGCGCGCCATCCGCTATGTCGTCCACCGGATGCGCCGCCTGCCGGACCAGCCGCACCGGGTGGCGCGCGGGGTCTTTGCCGGATCCTTCATCGGGTTTCTGCCGCTGCCGGGGCTGCAGTTCCTTGCGGCCTGGGGTGCGGCCCGGCTGGTGCGGGGCAATGTGCTTGCCGCCCTTCTGGGAACCTTCAACACCAACCCGCTGACCACGCCGCCTTTCGCGGTGTT
>JBIJDO010000416.1:0-2889 GCA_044344105.1 Tabrizicola sp. | reverse complement strand
CCTGTAGCTGTCGGGAAGCTCATCGGGACGCGAGCACTTGATCATGAAGCCCGGCGGACGGGTCTTCGCCTGCGTCATGTAGCGCAGCTTGATCCGGTGGCCGCCGGGGGCGGGCGGGGGATGCGCCTCGGTCATGGCACCGAGCCAGGAGTTGAGGCGGGCGGTCGGAATGCGGCGGTTCCAGACGTCATGCGCCTTCCTGATCGCGTCGTGCAGGCGGTCAAGGCCCCTGCCCGTCTTCGCGCTGACGGTGACGAGCGGTGCCCCACGCAACTGCGGCAGGAGGCGGTCGAACATTTCCTTCAACTCGGCCAGCTTGTCCTGCTTGTCGTCCTCGAGGTCCCATTTGTTCACCGCGACGACGACCGCTCTGCCCTCGGTCTCGGCGAAGTCGGCGATGCGCAGGTCCTGCACCTCGAACGGGATTTCCACGTCGAGAAGAACGACCACCACCTCGGCAAAGCGCACCGCGCGGATGCCGTCTGACACGCTGAGTTTCTCCAGCTTTTCGGTGATCCGGGCCTTCTTGCGCATGCCTGCGGTGTCGAAGATGCGGACCGGCGTGCCCTGCCATTCGGCGCGGACGGAGATTGCGTCGCGGGTGATCCCGGCCTCGGGCCCGGTCAGAAGCCGGTCATAGCCCAGGATCTTGTTGATCAGCGTGGACTTTCCCGCGTTCGGGCGGCCGATGACGGCGATCTGCAGGGGCTTCTTCGCCGTCGGGTGATGCGCGGCTTCGTCCGCCTCTTCCCCTGCATCCTCCTCGGACAGGTCGATGTCGACCTCCGGCGCATTCTCGGCCTCGCGCGCGGCAAACTCGCCTTCCAAGGGCTTCAACTCGCGGTAGAGGTCGTCCATCCCCTCGCCATGCTCGGCAGAGATGCGGATGGGTTCGCCGAGGCCCAGCGAATAGGCCTCAAGCGCGCCTGAGTCGCCGGCCTTGCCCTCGGCCTTGTTCACCGCAAGGAACACGCGGGCGTTCTTCTTGCGCAGGATGTCGGCGAAGACCTCGTCCGTCGGGGTCACGCCCGCGCGGCCGTCGATGACAAAGAGGCAGGCATCGGCCAATTCGACGGCGCGCTCGGTCAGGCGGCGCATCCGGCCCTGCAGGCTGTCGTCGGTCACCTCTTCCAGCCCGGCGGTGTCGATCACGGTGAAGCGCAGATCGAAGAGCCTGGCATCGCCTTCGCGCAGGTCGCGGGTCACGCCGGGCTGGTCATCGACCAGCGCCAGCTTGCGGCCCACAAGGCGGTTGAAGAGCGTGGATTTGCCCACATTGGGGCGGCCCACGATGGCGAGGGTGAAGGTCATGTCTTGCGTCCGGCGTCTGCGAAGCCGCCCAGATACACGGGAAGGCGGCTAGCGGAAAGCGTGAAGTTGCCCGTTGCCGCCGACGACATAGAGCGTCCCACCCGCAACGGCAGGCTGGGCCGCTGCGCCGCCGGGAATCGCGGTCGAGTAGGTCAGGCTGCCGTCCTCGGGGTTGAAGGCGCGCAACAGCCCGTCCGACGAGGCGACGACGATGCGCCCGCCCGCCAGCACCGGCCCGTAATGGGCAAAGATGCCCTTGCGGCGCTTGACCTTGTCAGTGGTGAAATAGGGCATCTCGACGGACCAGATCATGGCACCCGTCGCGGCATCCAGCCGCACCAGCCTTGCTTCGTCGTTCACAAGGAAAATCGATCCACCCGCGACTGCAACCGGGCCAAGCGCGCCTTCGCCCGCCGACCAGATGCGTTCGCCCGAGGAGGCCGACATCGCGACGGTCCGGCCCGCACCCGAGCCGGCAAACAGGGTCTTGCCCGCAATGACGGCATCCCCGGTGACATCTGAAGTCAGCGCATAGGCCCGGCCCAGCCGCTTGCCCGCGAGCGAGGCCTGCCAGATCTTGGTGCCCCCGCCGATCTTGAGAACGGCCATGAGGTCCCCGCCAGCCGACGGAAAGATCACCGCCCGGTCGCCGACCGTCGGCGCGGCGGTGCCGACATAGGCGGCCTTGCCCGGCGTGCCGACGACCTGCCAGAGCACCTTGCCGTCCGTCGCGTCCACCGCCCAGGCGGACCCGTCCCGGCCGGAAACATAGACGGCGGCACCGTCGGCCGCCGGGGCGCCGCTCATCGGGGCATCGACCCGCTGACGCCAGAGGATCGCGCCCGAGGCGGCGTCGAGTGCGACAAGCTCGCCGTAGCCGGTGGTGGCAAAGACCTTGCCGCCCGCTGTCGCGAGGCCACCCGCCGACAGGCCCGCGCCCACGTCGAACGCCGCTGTCAGGTCGGCGGTCCAGAGGGTGGCACCGCCGGTCGAAGTCGCCGTGACCGTCGTGCCCGCATCGATCGCGAAGATGCGGCCATCGGCAACCACCGGGGCGGCACCTATCCGGTTCTTTCGGCTGGAGCCCTCGCCGATCTTCGCCGACCAGGCCAGCGTCGGCGTGGCGGACAGGGCCGCATGCGGCATCAGATGGCGCGCATTCCCGGCCCGCTGCGGCCAGTCGCCTGCGGTTTGCGGACCAAGCGAGATGGCAAGACTCTGGTTTTCCGGCACGGGCGCTGCAGCGGGCGTCAGGTTGTCTTCAGCCGGGACCGAGGCCGCAAGGTCCTCGCGCACCGGGAAGCGTTCGCCTTGCAGGATGACCTCGCGCTGCCCGCAGGCCGCGAGGATCGCCAGAACCGCCGCGCCGGTCATCAGCCTGATCGTCATCCCCGTCACCCGAATGGACCTCTCCGCGCTTGTCATCGCCTGTTCCTCAATGGTCCGCTGCATGGGTCGGGTCGACCGTCGCTGGCTGATCCGGCGGCGTTCCGCCGAGCGCCGTGATCACCTGAGCAAGCCGTGCCTTGAGGGATCCCGACGCCTCCTGATCCTGCATCAGCGCGGCGAGGCCGGCAA
>JBIJDO010000415.1:0-2895 GCA_044344105.1 Tabrizicola sp. | reverse complement strand
CTTGCGCAGTACGACCTCGACTTCCTGACCGTCCACGGCGACCCCCAGGTCGTTGCCGCCGCCGCGTTGGGCAAGGGCGGCACGGGCCTCAAGATCCTTGCTGTCACCGTGCTCACCTCGGTTGACCGCGCCGATCTGGATGCGAACCTGATCAAGCCCGGCGACATCCACGCCATCGCGCTAGAACGCGCCGCCCGCGCGCTTGACGCCGGGGCCGACGGCGTGATCGCCAGCCCGCAGGAGGCCGCGCTGATCCGCGCCCTGCCGCAGGCTCGGGGCAGGCTGATCGTCACCCCCGGCGTGCGGCCCGCAGGTGCGGCAACCGGGGACCAGAAGCGCATCGCCACGCCGTCGCAGGCCATCGCCGACGGAGCCGACCATATCGTCGTCGGTCGCCCGGTCTGGCAGGCAAGCGACCCCGCCGCCGCTGCCCATGCGATCATTGCGGACCTGCCGGCCCGGCAAGTCTAGGATTCTTCAAGAGAAATCCCGGCGTCTGGGCTGTCGCGATTCCCAAGCAAAAGAATCAGCCTTTACAAAACCAAGTGATTTGGTCAGATACTGTGGAAATCCTGACGGAAAAGGTTTTCCCATGCGCTTCCTTGCTGCCCTCGCCCTGTCGACCGCGCTGACCGCGCCTGCATTCGCCGCCACGCCGGAAGAGGTCACCAGGACTTACGCCGACATTGCCCTCGCCGGGTATGAGGACAGCCTGACCACCGCGAAGACCCTGCAAGCCGCTGTCGCCACCCTGATCGCCAGCCCTTCGGAAGAGACCCTCGCTGCGGCCAAGACCGCCTGGCTTGCCGCCCGCGTGCCCTATATGCAGACCGAGGCCTACCGCTTCGGCAACCCGATCGTCGACGATTGGGAAGGCCGGGTGAACGCCTGGCCGCTGGACGAGGGCCTGATCGACTATACCTCGGCCGACTACGGCAACGAGGAGAACGCGCTTGCCGCGCTGAACGTGATCGCCACGCCGAAATTCACCCTGTCCGGCACCGAGATCGACGCCACCCTGATCACCCCCGAGCTCATCTCGGGCACCTTGCAGGAAGCCGACGGGATCGAGGCGAACGTGGCCTCGGGCTACCACGCCATCGAATTCCTGCTCTGGGGCCAGGACCTGAACGGCACCGGGCCGGGGGCCGGCATGCGGCCCTGGACTGACTTCGCCACCGGGGACGCCTGCACCGGCGGCAACTGCGACCGCCGCGCCGCCTATCTGCAGGCCGCGACCGATCTCCTGGTCGCCGACCTCCAGGAAATGACCGGCAACTGGGCCGAGGGGGGTGCCGCCCGCACCGCCGTCAGCGCCGACCCGCAGGCCGGGCTTCTGGCGATCCTGACCGGCATGGGCAGCCTCTCCTACGGCGAACTGGCGGGCGAGCGGATGAAGCTTGGCCTGATGCTGAACGACCCCGAGGAAGAGCATGACTGCTTTTCCGACAACACCCACAACAGCCACTACTACGACGGTGTCGGCATCCGGAACGTCTATCTCGGCAGCTACACCCGCGTCGATGGCTCGGTGGTCGAAGGCCCGTCGCTGTCGGATCTGGTCGCCGCCGCCGACCCTGCCGTCGACACCCAGCTCAAGGCCGAGCTTGACGCCTCCGTGGCGGCGCTGGGAGAGATCAAGACCAAAGCCGAGGGCGGTCTCGCCTATGACCAGATGCTTGCCGCAGGCAATGCGGAAGGCGAGGCGCTGATCATGGGCGCGGTCAACGCGCTGGTCACCCAGACCGCGTCCATCGACCGCGCGGTCACCGCATTGGGCCTCTCGAAGGTCGCGTTCGAAGGCTCCGACAGCCTGGACAACCCGGACGCCGTCTTCCAATGATCGTCTGTCACTGCCAGTCCATCACCGACCATGACATCCGCGCGGCGGTGGACTGGATGCGCGCCTCCGACGCCGACAGCGTGATCACGCCGGGACGGATCTACCACGCCCTCGGCAAGCGCGCCGATTGCGGCGGCTGCATGCCCCTGTTCCTCAACACCATGCGGCTGAACGAAAACTTCCGCGTCCCCGGCATCGGCGAGGTCCCGACCTTGCGCCGCCCGCGCCTGGTCGCAGCCGAATAGGACCAATAGCCGATAGTTTTTGTAAACTACTGGAATGATTGAAAAATCCCGCGCTGCTCTGGACAGGGCCGCGCAATCGTCCTAGGTGTGGGGGGATCCCAGCCAGGTCGTCTGCCCCAGCCAGGATCTCCCACGCTTCAGCGCGAAAGGATCCGGCCATGAAGGGCGACAAGAAGGTCATCGAGTTTCTCAACGCGGCACTTCGGTCCGAACTGACCGCCGTAAGCCAGTACTGGCTGCATTTCCGCCTGCAGGAAGACTGGGGCTTCGGCCATCTCGCCGACAAGTCCCGCGCCGAGTCGATCGAGGAGATGCACCACGCCGACCGCCTTATCGCCCGGATCATCTTTCTCGAAGGCCACCCGAACCTGCAGAAACTGGACAGCCTTCGCATCGGCCAGACCATCCGCGAAACGCTCGACTGCGACCTCGCCGGCGAACACGACGCCCGCACCCTCTACATCGAGGCGCGGCAGCACTGCGACAAGGTCGGCGACTATGTCACCCGCGCGCTCTTCGACGAACTGATCGCGGACGAGGAAGGCCACATCGACTTCCTGGAAACCCAGATTGCCCTTTTCGACAAGCTGGGGGAGGAGAAGTACGGGCTTCTCAACGCCAAACCCGCCAGCAAGGCAGAGTGACCGACCGCGCGGGATGGGCAACCTTCCCATGCGCCTTCCTTCCTCCGGCGTAGGAAGGGTGCCAACCCGCCGTCCGATGCTGGGGTGGGTTGTCACCCTTCCTGCCGCGCCCCGTCCTTGCCAGAACCGCCCAAAGCCCTCATTCTTCGTCTCCAGATATCGC
>JBIJDO010000062.1:0-10520 GCA_044344105.1 Tabrizicola sp. | reverse complement strand
ACGGTCCCGTCGGACTGCTTGCCGGACTTGCGGTGGCCGACACGCGCGCGACAGAGGCCGGCGGCACCCTTGCCGCGCTGCAAGGGCTGGACCGGGACTTTCGGACCCTGGACGCGGGGCTGGCGGGCGCAGGCTTTGCGTCGGTCGAGGAATACCTGATGATCCGCAGTTCCGGCATCCTGACCGAAGACGAAATGGCGGTGATCGACCCCCTGATCGCAGCGGTCGGCGGAACCACGCGGGACGGTACCAGGCTGGCCGTGGATCGTCCCATGGAAGAAGACCTGCAGGACGCCGCAGACCGGCTTGCCGATGCCCGTGACGGGGTCGGCGCTGCCGAAGGCGCGATCGCGGCGGCGATGAACGGCGGCGATCCTGCCGCACTGCTCGCCGCCCTGCGCCGGAAACTGGCGGCGGATCAGGCCCGGATTTCCGCCGCCCTGGACTAGGGTTGCGGGGCCTGGACCGGGCTTCCCGAAGCGGCGCTGCTTGCCCTTGGGTGGGTTTCCCATTAAGCGCCTGCCAAACCGGGACGGAGCGCATCCATGTTGAAGCCGAAGAAAGTCGTGCTGGCCTATTCCGGCGGGCTTGACACCTCGATCATCCTGAAATGGCTGCAGACCGAATACGGCTGCGAGGTGGTGACCTTCACCGCCGATCTCGGTCAGGGCGAGGAACTGGAACCGGCGCGCGCGAAGGCGATCCTGATGGGGATCAAGCCTGAAAACATCCACATTGTCGACGTGCGCGAGGAATTCGTGCGCGACTTCGTCTTCCCGATGTTCCGGGCGAATGCCCTTTATGAGGGGCTGTATCTTCTGGGGACGTCCATCGCCCGGCCGCTGATCAGCCAGCATCTGGTGCGGATCGCGCAGGAAACCGGGGCCGATGCGGTGGCGCATGGGGCGACGGGCAAGGGCAACGATCAGGTCCGGTTCGAGCTGTCCGCCGCAGCCCTGGACCCCGGCATCAAGGTCATCGCGCCCTGGCGGCTGTGGGACCTGACCAGCCGGACGAAGCTTCTGGAGTTTGCCGAGGCGAACCAGATTCCGATCGCCAAGGACAAGCGGGGCGAGGCGCCGTTCTCGGTCGATGCGAACCTTCTGCACACCTCGTCCGAGGGGCGGGTGCTGGAGAACCCGGGCGAAGAGTTCCCGAACTATGTCCTGCAGCGGGTGGTGCCCGTGGAGGAGGCCCCGGATACGCCCGAGATGGTGGAGATCACCTTCGAGAAGGGCGACGCCGTCGCGATCAACGGCGAGGCGATGAGCCCGGCCACGATCCTGACCCGGCTGAACGAGATCGGCGGCAGGCATGGCGTGGGCGTGCTGGACCTGGTGGAGAACCGCTTCGTCGGCATGAAGTCGCGCGGGGTCTATGAGACCCCCGGCGGGACGATCCTGATGGAGGCGCATCGGGGGATCGAGCAGATCACGCTGGATGCGGGGGCGGGGCACCTCAAGGACAGCGTCATGCCGCGCTATGCCGAGCTGATCTACAACGGGTTCTGGTTCAGCCCCGAGCGGGAGGCGCTGCAGGCGCTGATCGACAAGACGCAGGAGCATGTGACCGGGACGGTGCGGGTGAAGCTTTACAAGGGCCGCGCGGTGACGGTGGCGCGGTGGTCGGAGCATTCGCTGTATTCGGAGAAGCACGTGACCTTCGAGGAGGACGCGGGGGCTTACGATCAGAAGGATGCCGAGGGCTTCATCCGCCTGAACGCCCTGCGGCTGCGGCTGATCGCCAGCCGGAACGCGCGGGTGGCGAAGTAGGCTGCCCACGCGTGGGCAGGTTTTTCATCGTTGCAGAATCAAGGGGTTGGGCGCGGGCGTTTACGCCCCCTTTACTTTTGAGACCGGGTCCCCCCACCCCCATCCCCTCCCCACGGGTGGGAGGGGAGGCGCCTGACGGAAGGTTGCGCCCGCACATCAGCCGCGTGAGCTGGACCTTCTGCCTGAAGCGGTCATGCGACGGCGCAGGCAGGGGCGCGCTTGAGGAAGGTACGGGTCAGACCCGCGCCGCTGCCGTCTCCTCGGCCCCGATCAGCGCCTTGGCCAGCGTCAGGGGAACGGTCAGGTCTTGCATGGCCCGGCGGACGTCGGCGAAGATGTCGGGTTCCTGCGGCATCAGCCCGCCGACCCGGAAAAGGTTGCGGGCATGGGTCAGGGCGACATGCATCTCGACCCCGTTCGAGGTGGCGGCGTAAAGCCGGGCAGAGGGGCCGACGAGGGCGTCGAGCCGGGTAAGGATGTCGACGACGGCGGTCAGCGCCGGGGGATCCTGCTTGTCGTCTGACGAAGTCCAGATGCCATAGGTCTGCCCGCCCAAGCCCGGCACGTTGCGCAGATGCCGAAGGCCTTCGGTTGCAAGCTCGCCACCGAAGAAGATGCCGGGTCTGGTCTTGTCTTCCAGGGCCAGGAAGAAGGCCGGCATCGCGACCCGGTTCGGAAACTGCGCGACGATGCCCTGGAACAGGGTCCGCGAGTTCTTGCCGCCGGTCTCGACCTTGACCTCGGCCATCTGGATCGCATGGCTGCCAAGTGTGCCCTGGACGTGATCCTCGCCGCTGCGGACCCCGCGCGCGGGCAGAAGGCGCTTCGGAAGGCTCTGGACGAAAGCCCTTGCGTCCTTGCTGTAGGTCAGGCCGACCGCCTGGGCCACGACCGGCATCACCAGCGCCTCTTGCGCCTTCACCGCCCATTTGACCGCGCCCATGCAGATCAGCACCGCGATGAAGACGGCGAAGATCGCGAACTTCCAGCGGTCTTGGCTGTCCATGCCGGAGCCCAGAGACAGATAGGCGACGATTCCGGCGACACCCGCGGTCAGGACCATCCCAGCAAGGGCCGTCCGCGCCCTGGCCTTGAGTCCGGGCATCAGGTTGCGCACGGCGATTGCCACCTTTGCCGTCGCATCCGGACCTGCGGGCATCTCGGTCATGGTCAAGCCCTTCTTGCGGGTGCGGGCCGGACGGTCACGGCGATCGTGGCACGCTGGCGGGCTGGCCGTTCCAGGTGCCGGTCAGGCTGAAAGCTTCGGTTGCCGGGCTGTAGCGGTAGACGAGGTCGCCCGCCTGTTCGCCGGACACCGCAAGCGCGAGGGTGACGCCATCGTCCGGCCCGTCGGTGGAGATGTCGCTGCCGGTGCCGGTGACGGCCAGCGTGGGCCAGAAGCGGCAGTCCTGGAAGCGGTAGCTGGTCCCCTGCTCTTCTGCGCTGGCGGTCAGGGTGCCGCCAAACGGGCAACCGTAGGTCGCGGGGGTGACTCCGTCCCAGCCGCCAAGGGGGATGAACTGCAGAAGCTCGGTGTCGACGCCCTGCGCGACGGCGAACGGATCGGCACGCTGGGCCGGATCGGTCAGGGTCAGCGGCACATAGTCGGCGATCACGTCCTGGCGGCAGACCTGTTCCCGAGCGACGGGCAGGGTGCCGTCGTAGAGGAGCGCCTGCACGATGGCATCCGGGCAGGCGAGCCCCCGGCCCCAGATCACATGCGGGCCGCCCTGCATGATGACGCCGTAGGCGTTGCGGGCATTGTCCAATACCGAATAGGCCATCGAAACCGGAGTGATCGGATCACGGTCGCCGTTCAGGACTAGCGTCGGCCAGTCGCCGCCGGCATAGCGTGCGGGGCGCGCAGCGGGGCCCTGCTTCGGCCAATAGGCGCAGGCCAGCCGTTCCAGGTAGTAGGACCGCAACAGCCGGGGCGCCTGCGGCGCCAGTGCGCGGGCCTCGTCCAGGATCCGGGCGGCGTTCTGGTCCGGGGTGCCGGGACCGCTGCCGTAGTCCGAACAGGTGATGGCGTAATAGGCCGCACCGAACCAGCCGGGGTCTTCCAGACCGGCCTCGGTTTCGGGGTCGATGTACATGTTGGAATAGCCAAGCTGCAGCATCGGCCGGTTGTCGCCGCGCCCGGCGGCCGCCAGGGCACGGAGAAACCCGGCGCGACCCTCGGGGGAGTAGAGCGCGTAGAAGGCGTTGGCGTCCAGAAGGCCCGTGGTCAGAACCCGATCGACCTCGGTGCCGTCGGCAAGCGTCAGGGGCACGATCAGCGGCCCTTGGGCCACGCGCGCGGCCAGGGCATCATAGACCGCCCCCGCATCGCCGCCCATGTCCGCAGCACAGGCGGGAATGTCGGCACAAAGCGCCAGGGTCTCGGCCAGAAGCGCTTCGGCGGCAAGGGTGTAGCGGCGGTAGAAGCCCTCGGCATCCAGGGCAAGATCGACGACCCCGTCGACGATCACCCCGCGCACGGCATTCGGGTATTGCGTGGCATAGGCCTGCACGACCTGGGTGCCGTAGCTTTCGCCGTAAAGCCAGACCTTCGGCGCGCCCAGCTTCTGGCGGAAGGCCTCGAAATCGCGGATCGCCTGGTCGGTATCGACGGCGGCCAGAAGTGCGTCGGCGTTGAGTTCGGCGGTGCAGTCGGCGACAAAGGTCCTGGCGGTGGCCAATGCGGCTTCGGGGGCGTCCAGCGCGGCGGGGGCGATGTCGAACACCGCCTGCGCTTTCGGGCATGAGAGGCCATGGGCCGGACCGGTGCCGCGCTGGTCGACGAAGACGATGTCCATGTAGTCGGTCAGGCTGGTATCGAACGCCCCGAGATAGCTTTCGGCGGAGGCGAGGCCCGACCCGCCGGGACCGCCGACGAAGTAGAACAGGATCCCCCGGCTTTCGACGGCGGCAAAGGACAGCGCGAAGGTGATGTCAAGCGTCTGGGCCGGATCGTTGGCGCGGTAGTCCAGCGGCACGGCCAAAGTGGTGCAGACAAGGCCCGAAAGCGCGCAGGGGAACAGGTCAAGACCGGCGGCGGCGTCGGTCAGGGCCTCTTCGGCTGCGGCGGGGCTGGCAAGAAGCGTAACGGCAAGAAGGGCAATGCGCATCGGGGACTTTCAAAGGGCAAGGGCGGCAAGGCGGTCGTAATGCGGCATCGCCCGGTCGGCGAGGCGCTGGAAATCCGGCGGCAGGTCCGGGAGCGGGCCTTCGGGGTCGTCAAAGCCGCTGGAGCGGTGGACGGCATTGTACCAGTGCGGGGCCCAGACGCCATCCTGCGGTTTGGGGCCGGGGGGCCAGGTCAGCATGGCCTCGCTGAACGGCAGGCCAAGTGCGGCACAAAGCCGGGTCAGCGCGGTGCGGGGATCGGCGCGGATGCTTTCGGCGGCGATGACGGGGGGTGCCGCGCCGGTCAGGTCGGCGACCTCGTCGAAAAGCCGGGCCTGCTGGGCAAAGCCGAGGTCGGCGAAGGTCGGGGCCTCGCGCTTCCTGGCATAGCTGGCGATGACCCGGGCCGGGTGGCGGATCAGGAAAGCGTTGGTCAGGCCTGCGAGGAAACCCCGGTCGAAGGCCGGAATCATGTGCAGCGTCATGTGCTTCTGGTACCAGTGCGGCCGCGCCTCGGGCACCGGGCCAAGGCAGGCGGCGGCAACCTTGTCCGGATCGGTGATCCCTGCGGCGATGATCTCGGCGGCCATCGGATGGTCGATGCCGGTGGCGTTCAGGTAGGCGGCATAGAACGGCTCGTCCCAGGCGGCGCAGTCGGGACGCGCGGCGAAGGCATACATCAGCGCGGTCGAGAGGTTGCGTGGCCCGGACCACATGGCGATTTTCATGGGGCGATCTTCATGGGATGCGCCTTGCGGCCTGGGCGTCGAGCGCGGCATTCAGGTCAGCCGGGCTCCACCCAGCGGCCAGCGCCTCGTGAACCAGGGCGGCCTGCGACTTCGGGGCAAGGCCGCCGATGGGCGGATCGCGGTCGAGGTTGGTCGGGAAGGCATAACCCTCGGCGCTGGCGGCGATGGCATTGGCGATCTCGGCGGACGTGAGGTCCGTCGCGGCCAGAAGTGCGGGATAAAGCGCCTTGACCATGGCGGTGCGGTCGATCGTCTCCATCGCGCGGCCATAGGCGGAGGAGACCTGGAAGAGGTTGACCATGCGGCGGATGCCGGTCGAGCGGTTGGTTCCCGCCGCGTGCAGAAGCGCGGGCGAGAAGAACAGCATGTCGCCCTTCGCCAGGGGAAGCTGGACGGCATGGGCGTCGAAATGGTCGCGGAACTCGGCCCGCCCGGTGGCGAGATACCCGGCGGGATATTTCTGGCTGTGCGGGAGCAGAAGCGTCGGCCCGGCCTCAAGCGGGGCATCGACATGCGCGACGGCACCCTGCAGCGTCAGCATGGGCGACATCAGGTGGACGTGGGCGGGGTAGCGGGCGACGGCGCCGGCGGACTGGAACCCGAGGTGATAGTCGCGGTGCGGGGACTGTGCCGCCCCGCCGGGGTTCACAACGTTCAGTTGCGCCGTCACCTGGTAGAAGGGGCCAAGCCAGGCCTGGCTGACGAGTGCCAGGAACGGATTGGCGTAGTAGCGGGCGAAGTTCTGCGGGTCGGCCAGGCAGTGTTTCTGCAGGCTGTTCCAGAGCCGGTCGTTCGCACCCGGTTTGGCGAAATGATCGCCTCCGGCCGAGCCTTCGCGGTTCTGCCGGTCGATCAGGTCGCGGAAGAGGTCGCTGGCGCGGTCAAGCATCGCATGGTCCGGCTCGGCCCCCTGCAGGACGACGACGCCAGGGCCGTTCGCGAAGGCCTCGGCCCATTCGGCCATCAGGGCATCCGCAAAGTCCGGAACGGACAGCCGGGGCGCGAGGGTCGGACAGTCGTAGATCAGCACGCCCTTCTCGACCCGCGCGGCGAGGGGATAATCCACCGGGTCGGTCACCGTGGTACAAAGGGCGGCGAGGTCCGCCAGTTCGCAATCCTCGGCCCGCAGAAAGGTCTGCTGGGTCAGGTGCATGGAACGGTCGCGCTTTTGCATCTTTCAGGCCTCCACCAGGGTTTTGTAAAGTCCGCGCAGGCGTTCGGTGAGCGGACCCATCCGGCCGCTGCCGATCACCCGTCCGTCGATCCTGCCGACCGGGGTCTGCGCCCCGAAAGTGCCGGTCAGGAAGGCCTCATCCGCGCTGTAGGTGTCCACCAGGCTGAAGTTCCGCTCGAACACCGGGATGCCGTTCGCGCGGCACAGGTCGATGACCTTCGCCCTTGTGATCCCGTTCATGCAGTAGTCGCCGGTCGAGGTCCATACCGCGCCCTTGCGGACGATGAAGACATTGCAGGCGTTGGTGGTGTTCACGAAACCATGCACGTCCAGCATCAAGGCCTCGTCCGCCCCGGCCTTCTGCGCGGCGATGCAGGCGAGGATGCAGTTCAGCTTGGAATGGCTGTTGAGCTTGGGGTCCTGCGTCATCGGCAGGCCGCGCAGGTGGGGCACGGTGGCAAGGGTGATCGGGCGCGGCAGGTTCGGGCGCGAATGTTCCATGATGATCACCATGGTCGGCCCCTGCTGCGACAGGCGGGGGTTCTGGAAGGGCCGGGTCTTGACCCCGCGCGTGACCATCAGCCGGGCATGGGCATCGGTGACCATGCGGTTCGCCGCCTGGGTGTCGAGGATCGCCTGGCGGACCTGATCGCGGCTGCGGGCGATGTCGAGGTCGATGGCCTTTGCCGCCTCGAACAGCCGGTCGAGATGTTCGTCCAGAAAGGCCCAGGTGCCGTTGTAAAGCCTAATGCCCTCCCACACGCCGTCGCCGAGCATGAAGCCGCTGTCATAGACGCTGACGGTGGCCTCGGCCTTCGGTTTCAACTGCCCATCAACCCAGATCAGAAGGCTTTCGTTGCGGGCGTCCTCGGCCGCCTGGTGGGTGGAGACATGGTCGGTCATCGTGCGGCCTTTCGGTTTGCGCGCCAAGCTAAGGCGGCGCGGGACGAAGGCCAAGCGAAACCATCACCCTGTCGTGAGGTCACGGCAGGGTGACTGGACGGACGGACCGGCGCGCCGCAGCGTGATCGGGTAAGGCGGGAGGCCGACATGTGGAAACTGGCGATTGCAATGATGCTGGGCCTCGCGGGGGCGGCATGGGCTAAAGTGGAAAAGGCCTATGTGGCGGGCGGCTGCTTCTGGTGCGTCGAGGCGGATTTCGAAAAGGTGAAGGGCGTGATCGAGGTTGTGTCGGGCTATACCGGAGGCACGAGCCGGAACCCGACCTACAAGAGCCATGAAGGGCACTATGAGGCGGTCGAGATCACCTTCGACAATGCGGTGATTTCCTATGACCAGCTCATCGCCAAGTTCCTGCGGTCGGTCGACGTCACGGACGCGGGCGGACAGTTCTGCGACCGGGGCGATACCTACCGGACCGCGATCTTCGTCACCGGCCCGGCCCAGCGTTCCGCCGCCGAGGCCGCTGTCGTCGAAGCGGGGGCGGTGCTGGGGCAGAAGATCGCGACGCCGGTCCTGAAGGCGAAGCCGTTCTGGATGGCCGAGGCGTACCACCAGAACTACTACAAGGGGACCGAGATCATCCTGACGCGGGCGGGGCCGAAGACGAAGGCGAACGCCTACAAGTTCTATCGCAAGTCCTGTGGGAGGAACGCGCGGATCCGGGAGCTGTGGGGGGCGCAGGCATTCCTGCCCTGAACGGCGATGCGCGGGGGGCGCACTCCCGCATCCCCATAGAGAATCTGTTGCAGGCGGAAGCGGGAGTTTTGGTCAAGTTGCGGTTTCCTGGAAGCGGTTTGGACTGCAAGGCATTGCTTGGTCTAAAAATTTTCTAGAAGATTTTTAGACCGCTCAAAGTCCCTACGGATTGAAACGTTTCCATGTTGCCGCTTTGCGCATTGGTCGAACTGGCAGAATCAGTCTTGCACGCAGACCTGCCTTTGTGCGCCAAGCCCCTCGATCCCAAGCTCCACGACATCCCCGGCCTTCAGGTAGCGCGGCGGTTTCATGCCGTGGCCGACGCCGGGCGGCGTGCCGGTGGAGATGATGTCGCCGGGGTGAAGAGTGAAGAACTGGCTGAGATAGCTGACCAGGTGCGCGACACCGTAGACCATCGTGCGGGTCGAGCCGTCCTGGACCTTCTGGCCATTCACCGTCAGCCACATGGCCAGGTTCTGCGGATCGGGAATTTCGTCTGGCGTCACCAGCCACGGGCCGGTCTGGCCGAAGTTGTCGCAGGACTTGCCCTTGGTCCACTGACCTGCGCGTTCGAACTGGAAGGCGCGTTCCGAGACGTCGTTGATCACGCAGTAACCGGCGACATGGGACGGGGCTTCGGCTTCGGTGATGTACTTCGCGCGCTTGCCGATCACGACGCCAAGCTCGACCTCCCAGTCGGTCTTCTGGCTGGTGCGGGGGATCAGGATCGGGTCGTCCGGGCCACAGATCGCAGAAGTGGCCTTCAGGAAGATCACCGGCTCGGGTGGGACCTGCATCCCGGACTCGGCGGCATGGTCGGCGTAGTTGAGGCCGATGCAGATGAACTTTCCGGTGCCGGTGACGCAGGGGCCGAGGCGCGGCGTGCCGGGGACGAGGGGCAAGCTGGCGGGGTCGATGGCCTTGAGGCGGTCAAGGTCGGTCAGCACCTCGCCCGCAAGGTCCGGGACATGGGCCGAGAGGTCGCGGATCTGGCCGGATGCGTCGAGAAGGCCGGGCTTTTCCTGGCCTTGCGGCCCGTAGCGGAGGAATTTCATTCTGGTGTCCCCTTGAATTCGGCGATGAGGTTAGCGGGCCACGCGGGTCAGGCCAAGGGCGGAAGTCCGGCGGCGGCGCGAAGGTCGGGCGTGCGGATGTCCAGCTCCTGCCCCGCCAGCGCCTCCGCCGCCGGGGTGCAGAGCCATGCGATGACACGGGCCGGGTCGGAGGCCGGGGCAAGGCTGGCACGCGGCAGTTGCGAGACGGGATTGATGCCCGAGGCCCGGATCGCGCCCTGCATGTCGGTGTCGACGACCCCCGGTGCGAAGCCGAAGATGCGGATGCCCTCCGCTGCATACTCCATGTGGACCGACCGGGTCAGCATCGCCAGCCCGGCCTTGCCGGCCGAGTAGGCGCTCCAGCCCTCCTGCGGGCGGTGGGCGGCCCCGGAGGAAAGGTTGACGATGGTCCCCGCGCCCCGGACCAGCATGGCGGGGAGTACCAGATGGATGGCATGGAAGGCGGCGGTGAGGTTGGTGTCGATGGTCTGCGCCCAATCCTCGACCGCGACGTCAAGGATGCGGCCGATCGGGCCGATGACGGCGGCGTTGTTGATCAGGATGTCGAAGCCCTGGTCCATCAGCGTCGTCATCGCCAGCCGGTCGGTCATGTTGACGTGATGGCCGGTGGCGCGGATGTCGCCCAGGGCGCGCTGCGCGGCGGCGATGTTGGCGGCATTCCGGGCGGTGAAATGCACGTCCGCCCCTGACAGGGCAAGCGCCCGGACCGTGGCAAGGCCGATGCCGCGACTGCCGCCGGTCACGAGGGCGGTCTTTCCGGTCAGGGACATCCGGGGGCTCCTTCAGGCGGATCGCTGCCCCGGACTAAAGCGCACCGGCTGCCCAGGGGCAAGCCGGTGCGATCGGGATGGTTCGGGCCGGATCAGTCCGACGCGGGGGCCGCTTCGCCTTCGGTCGTGGCGGCATCCGCAGCAGCCGGGGCGGGCGAGAGCGAGGCGATATAGGCGTAGACGTTCTTCGCGTCCTCTTCCTTCGGCAGCTT
>JBIJDO010000412.1:0-2914 GCA_044344105.1 Tabrizicola sp. | reverse complement strand
AGGAAGAAGCGGTCGTGGCTGATGATGATCGCGCAGCCGGCGAAGTCTTCGATGGCGGCCTCCAGCGCCTGCAGGGTTTCGACGTCGAGGTCGTTGGTCGGTTCGTCCAGCAGCAAAACGTTGCCGCCGGATTTCAACAGCTTGGCCATGTGGACCCGGTTGCGCTCACCGCCCGAGAGGAGGCCGACCTTCTTCTGCTGGTCGGTCCCCTTGAAGTTGAACGCGCCCGTGTAGACGCGGGAGTTCACCTGCATGTCGCCAAGGTGGATGACCTCGGCCCCGCCGGAGATTTCCTCCCACACGTTCTTGTCGGGGTCCAGCGCGTCGCGGGACTGGTCGACGAAGGCCAGTTTCACCGTCTCTCCGAGCTTGATGGTGCCCTCATCCGGCGGTTCCTGCCCGATGATCATGCGGAAAAGGGTGGACTTGCCCGCGCCGTTCGGGCCGATGACGCCGACGATGGCACCGGGCGGGACGGTGAACGACAGGTCCTCGATCAGCAGCTTGTCGCCCATGTGCTTCTTCAGGCCGGTGACCTCGATCACCTTGTTGCCGAGGCGCTCGCCGTTCGGGATGATGATCTGCGCGGTGGTGGCGCGTTCGCTGACGGTCTGGCTGGCCATCTCGTTGTAGCGCGAGAGGCGGGCCTTGCCCTTGGCCTGACGCGCCTTGGCGCCGGAGCGGATCCACTCCAGTTCCTTTTCCAGCGCCTTTTGCTTCGACTTGTCCTCACGCGCTTCCTGCGCCATCCGCTTGGCCTTCTGGTCGAGCCAGGCGGAATAGTTGCCCTCATAAGGAATGCCGCGGCCGCGGTCCAACTCCAGGATCCAGCCGGTGATGTCGTCGAGGAAATAGCGGTCGTGGGTGACGATCAGGATGGTGCCCTTGTAGTCGATCAGGTGCTTCTGCAGCCAGGCGATCGACTCGGCGTCAAGGTGGTTTGTCGGTTCGTCGAGGAGCAGCATGTCGGGCTTCTCCAAGAGCAGCTTGCACAGCGCCACCCGGCGGCGTTCTCCGCCTGACAGCGTCGTGACGTCGGCATCATCGGGCGGGCAGCGCAGCGCGTCCATCGCGACGCCGACCGAGGCTTCCAGTTCCCACAGGTTCTGCGCGTCGATCTGGTCCTGCAGGGCGGCCATCTCCTCGGCGGTCTCGTCCGAGTAGTTCATCGCAAGCTCGTTGTAGCGCTCCAGGATCGCCGTCTGTGCCGCCACGCCCAGCATCACGTTTTCCTTGGCGGTGAGGTTGGGGTCAAGCTGCGGTTCTTGCGCCAGATAGCCGACTTTCGCGCCTTTCGCCGCCCAGGCCTCGCCTTTGAAGTCGGTGTCCATCCCGGCCATGATCTTCAGAAGCGTGGACTTGCCCGCGCCGTTCACCCCGACGACGCCGATCTTCACGCCGGGCAGGAAGTTCAGGTGGATGTTCTCGAAGCACTTCTTGCCGCCGGGGTAGGTCTTGGAGACATTCTCCATGTGATAGACATATTGGTAGGCGGCCATGATCGTGCTCCGTTCGCGGGGTTTCGGCGCGGGGTTGGCGCGTATGTAGCGACGATGGGGCGGGGCTGCAACGCCCGAAGGCGGAGCTAGAGCCGCTTGGCCAGCCACAGGTTGGCGGGGGGCGTGGTGTAGGGCGGAATGTCGGTCCAGCCGTCGCTGCGGTAAAGCGCGACTGCTTCGGTCAGGGCGCTGTGGGTGTCAAGCTGCAGGCGGGTCACGCCGATGCTTCTGGCCTGATCCTCGATGGCATGCATCAGGCGGCGGGCGAGACCCTGGCCGCGGGCGATGGGGTTGACCCAGAGGCGCTTGACCTCGGCCACGTCGGTTTCCAGCGGGCGGAGGGAGACGCAACCGGCGGGCAGGTCACCTGACCAGGCGACCAGGAACGCGCCTTGCGGAGGCCGGTAGCTTGCGGCGTCGGGCATTGGCAGGGGCAGCATGGCCGGGACGAAGAGGGCGGGAAAGCCGGCAAGGAGGAACCGGTAGTAGCCGTCGATACAGGACAGGGCTGCGGGATCGTCGGGGTCGGCAAGGGCGATCCGGATGGTGTCGGGGTCAGACATGGTGCGATGATACGCGGCGGGGGAGGGAAGGGGCAAGCGGCGCATGGGATGGGCAAGCGGTCCTCGAGGGCGGGCGCGACCTGTCGCGGTCGGCATTGTCAAGCGCGGGCCTATGCGGTCAACTGGACCGCGAGGGATGGAGAAGCGCTCAAATGCGGCAGGGGTTTCCCATTGCGACCAAGGGGATGGTCATCGGCCTTCTGGGCGGGTCCTTCGATCCGGCGCATGAGGGGCATGTGCATATCACCCGCGAGGCGCTGAAGCGGATGGGGCTGGATCAGGTCTGGTGGCTGGTGACCCCGGCCAACCCGCTCAAGGCCCGCCAACCGGCACCGATGGCGGACCGGCTGGCACGGGCGCGCAAGGTGATGCGCGACCCGAGGGTCAGGATCACGGCGCTGGAAGCGCGGCTGGGCACGCGGGCAACGGCGGACAGCATCGACAGGCTGCGGGCGATCTATCCGGGGGTCACATTCGTCTGGCTGATGGGGGCGGACAATCTGGTGCAGTTCCATCGCTGGGGCCGTTGGCGCGACATCCTGCGGTCGGTCGCGGTCGGGGTTCTGGCGCGTCCGGGTTCGGGGGTCGCTGCGCGGTTGTCGGTCGCGGCGCGGGCGTTCCGGGTGCATCAGGTCGACCGGGGCGAAAACCTGCGCGGACGCAAGGCCCCGGTCTGGGCCTTCGTGAACCTGCCGATGAACGGCGCATCCTCGACCGCGATCCGGGCGCGGGGCGGGTGGAGCAAGGGCGCGCGCGACGGCAGAGGCGGCTGACGGGAACCGGTCACCGCTTGACGTGACCCGTCACGAACTCGGCCAGCGCCCGCGCCGCCAGCCCCGCCCGTGGGCGCAC
>JBIJDO010000321.1:0-3854 GCA_044344105.1 Tabrizicola sp. | reverse complement strand
GATCACGTTGAAGGCGATCTGCTTGGTGAACTTCTTCGGCGTGATGTGATCGGTCGGGTTGTAGATCGCCTTGGTCTGGTTCCAAAGCTCGTCCATGCCTTCCTTCCCGGCGCCCGAGACGGACTGGTAGGTCGATACGACAACCCGCTTGATCGTCGCCCGGTCGTGCAGCGGCTTCAGCGCCACCACCATCTGCGCTGTCGAACAGTTCGGGTTCGCGATGATGTTCTTCTTCGCATAGCCATGGATCGCATCCGCGTTCACTTCCGGCACGATCAGCGGCACGTCGGGGTCGTAGCGGTAGAGGCTGGAGTTGTCGATCACCACGCAGCCCGCCGCAGCGGCGCGGGGCGCGTAGAGCTTCGTCGCTTCGGACCCCACGGCGAACAGGGCGATGTCCCAGCCGGTGAAGTCGAAAGTGTCCAGGTCCCTGGTCTTCAGGGTCTTGTCGCCAAAGCTGACTTCGGTGCCCAGCGATTTGCGCGACGCCAGTGCCGCAATCTCGGTCACGGGAAACTCGCGCTCGGCGAGGATGTTCAGCATTTCGCGGCCCACGTTGCCCGTGGCACCCGCGACGACGACCTTGTAGCCCATCGGGGTTCTCCTGTTCCGTCCCTGACTGTCAGGAACGGGGCCTCGTACCGCATGGCCCCGCCGGGGGGAAGGGGTCCCGGCGCGTTGCCCTGTCAGTCGGTCCGGTCCCGGGACCAGAGGTAGACCGCCAGCCCAAGGGCCGTGGTCACCGCGAAGAACAGGAACACCGCCTGAAACGGCGCTTGCGGGGTCACCGCCTCGGTTCCGGCATGGATGCGGCCCGTGACGATCTGGGCGATGCCGATGGGCGCGATGCCGAAGAGGTTCAGCAGCGTCACCCCCCGTCCCATCAGATGCGGCGGAAAGAACGCCCGGCCATGCGCGATGACCATGGGGAAACTGGCCCCGAAGAATCCGGCGGCGACCAGAAGGACCGTGGCGACGACGGGCGGCGCGGCAGCGAACCACCACAGGCCGAAGAGGCAGGCGACCGTCACCGCATTGCCGCCGACGATCACCCATTTCCGCGTGCCAAGCCAGCGGTCCAGCGGGCCGTAGGCAAAGTTGCCCGCGACCATCGCCAGCCCGATCCACAGGCCGACCCGGCCGATTTCAATCGGGTCCGCGCCGTGGACATCGGCGAAATACGGCCCGACCCACAGCCCCCGCAGCCCGGCAATCGGGGTATAGCAGACCGCCATCATGGCGAGGATCGGCCACAGCGCCGGGATGCGCAGAAGGTCCAGGAGCGACCCCTCGCGCGCCCTGGCCAGCCGTGGCGGATCGCGCACCAGCAGAAGGATCGCCAGCGCGACCGCCCCGGTGATCCCGGCCAGCCCCGTCACCGTCTCGCGCCAGCCGAAGGCCTCGACCGCCGCCGACAAGGGCAGGGACGAGGCGACATTCCCGAAGGCCCCGACCCCGATGGTCATCCCGGCCAGCGTGCCAAAGACCCTGGGCGAAAACTCCCGCGCGAAGATGAAGTAGCTGGCCATCAGGACGGGCGCGCAGCCGACGCCGATCAGCGCCATGGCGATCTTGATCTGCAAGGCTCCAGTTGCCTGCGCAAACAGAACCGCCCCGCCCGCCCCCACCGCCATCAGCACACCCGCAGTCAGGCGCGGACCGATCCGGTCCAGGCTTTCGCCAATCGGGATCTGCATCGCGGCAAAGGCCAGGAACCACCAGCCCGAGGCCGAGGCGAGGTCGGCGGCGGTCACCCCGAGATCCGCCTTCAGGACAGGTGTCAGCACCGCAAGGAAGGCGCGGTAGAACTGGCTGAAGACATAGGCCAGAAGAAGGGCGGCGATCCCGGCGCGCATGATCCGGGCCTCAGGCCGCCTGCGCAACCATGCTGCGCTCGCGGATCGGCAGGTGCACGATGGCGCTGAAGGCACCCACGCCGACGCCGATCCACCAGACCAGCGTATAGTCGCCGGTCAGGTCATACATCCTGCCCCCCAGCCAGACGCCAAGGAAACTGCCGATCTGGTGGCTCAGGAAGACGAAACCATAGAGCGTCCCCATGTAGCGCACCCCGTAGATCTGCGCGACGAGGCCACTGGTCAGCGGCACCGTCGCCAACCACAAGGCCCCCATGACCGCCGAATAGACCAGCACGCTGGCAGGAGTCATCGGGACCAGGATGAAGACCGCCGAGGCAATGGTTCTCCCGGTGTAGATTGCGGCGAGCAGGTATTTCTTCGGGAACCGCCCACCAAGCCAGCCTGCAAGAACCGACCCGCCGATATTGGCGATGCCGATCACCGCGATCGCGGTCGCCCCCAGCGCAGAGGTCGTGGCGATCCCCATCCTCGCCAGCATCCCGTCGGGATCGATCTGCCCGGCAGCCTCGGTGATGAAAGCCGGGAAATGCGCGGTGATGAAGCCAAGCTGGTAGCCGCAGGAGAAAAACCCGATGAAGATCAGCGCATAGGACGGATCGCGAAAAGCGCGGGACACCACGGTCAGCATCGGCTCGTCCGGTTCGACTTTCCCTTGGGTCTTTTCCGGCGCGCGCAGGAACGGCAGTGCAAGCAGGGCCGCCAGGATCACGACCGCGAACAGCAGGAACACGGCCTGCCAGCTGTAGCTCTGCAACAGGATCTCGGCTGCGGGGGGTCCGAACACCTGCCCCGCCGACCCGATGGCCGACCCGACCCCCAGTGTCATGCTGCGCTTCTCCGGGCTGGCAGCACGGCCGATCAGCGGCAGGATGATGCCGAACCCGGTCCCCGCGATGCCGAAGCCGACCAGGATCGCCAGCAACTGGTGCTGCCCCGGCGTGACGGCATAGGCCGACAGGACCAGCCCCAGCGCATACAGCAGCGCCCCGAGGATGATGGTCCTGCGGTCGCCGAACCGCTCGCCGATGGCCGAGAACACCGGCTGCCCGATCCCCCAGGCCAGGTTCTGGATCGCGATGGCCATCGAGAAGTCGGCCCGGGGCCAGCCGAACTCGGTCGCAATCGGGATCTGGAACACGCCAAAGCTGGCACGGATCGCGAAGGACAGCATCAGGATCACGCAGCCCGCGATCAGGACGGGGGTGAAAAGCGAGGCTCTGGGCATCGGGACGGCTCCGGTTCGGGCGGGCAAGGTGCGGCTGCCGGGCGGCAGGGTCAACCGCGATATTGTGACCGTTACAGGCTTCAGCTTCGCCAACCTGCCGCCACCCGCAGGTTTCCGTTGCGGAACTGCCGCAAGTCGCTGGATTATGCGCCCGCGAGCCCCGGTGAAACCGCTTTGGCCTTTTGGCTGGGCCGGGCCACCGCTAATGGCCGGGCGATACTGGAAGGAGGCCTCGGATGACGGAATGGTGGCGTGGTGCGGTGACCTATCAGGTCTATCCCCGGTCGTTCCAGGATTCGAACGGGGACGGCGTCGGTGACCTGCCCGGCATCACCCGCAGGCTGGACCATCTGGCTTCGCTGGGGGTGGACGCGGTCTGGCTGTCGCCGTTCTTCAAGAGCCCGATGAAGGACATGGGCTATGACGTCAGCGACTATTGCGACGTCGACCCGGTCTTCGGCACGCTGGCCGATTTCGACGCGCTGGTCGCGCGGGCCCATGCGCTTGGCCTGAAGGTCATCATCGACCAGGTGCTCAGCCACACTTCCGACCAGCACCCGTTCTTCGCGATCAGCCGCAAGGACCGGGTGAACGACAAGGCCGACTGGTATGTCTGGGCCGACCCGAAACATGACGGCACCCCGCCCTGCAACTGGCTGTCGGTTTTCGGCGGGTCCTGCTGGCAGTGGGATGCCCGGCGCAAGCAGTACTACCTGCACAACTTCCTCGTCAGCCAGCCCGACCTGAAC
>JBIJDO010000196.1:0-5733 GCA_044344105.1 Tabrizicola sp. | reverse complement strand
GGGCGCTGCAGAACATGCGCTTCTGGCTGGAGCGCGGCGTGGACGGCTTTCGGTTCGACACCGTCAACTACTTCTTCCACGACCCGCTGTTCCGCGACGACCCCGCCGACTACCGGGTCAAGACGGAACCAGAGGGCAACCCCTATGCCATGCAGTACCACATCTTTTCCAAGAACCAGCCCGAGAACCTTGCGTGGATGGAACGCATCCGCAGCCTTCTCGACCAATTCGGCGCGGCATCCGTGGGCGAGATGGGCGAAGCGCACCACGCGATCCGGATGATGGGCGAATACACCGCTCCCGGGCGGCTGCATCAGTGCTACTCGTTCGAACTCATGGGCTACGACTTCACCGCCGGGTTCTTCCGCGACCGGGTGGAGGGCTTCTTCAAGGGCGCGCCCGATGGCTGGCCGATGTGGGCGTTTTCCAACCACGATGTCGTCCGCCACGCCACCCGCTGGGCGAAACACGGAACCAGTGTCGAGGCGGTGGCGAAACAGGCCGGATCGCTGCTCCTTGCCTTCGAAGGCTCGATCTGCCTCTGGCAGGGCGAGGAGCTGGGCCAGACCGACACGCCGCTTGACCTGGAGGAGCTGACCGATCCGCAGGGGATCGTCTTCTGGCCCGAACCGATCGGTCGCGACAACACCCGGACGCCGATGGTCTGGGACGGCTCCCCCAACGCCGGCTTCTCCACCGGCAAGCCCTGGCTTCCCGTCAAGCCGGAACAGGCCGCCCGCCACGTCGCCGGGCAGGACGGCGCGCAGGGGTCGGTGCTGGAGCATTACCGCGCGGCGCTGGCGTTCCGGAAGGGATCTGCGGCCTTGCGCGACGGGAAGACGCGGTTCCTTGACCTTCGGGAACCCGTGCTCGGTTTTCAGCGCGGGGCAGGGAAGGACGCGCTCCTGTGCCTGTTCAACCTGTCGCCGGTGGCGCTGTCCCTGAACGTCACCGGCGTTGCCGCGCCGGTCGGCCCGACCCTCAACACCGTGCTTGACGGGGATCGCCTGACCCTTGGCCCCAACGCGGCCGCGTTCCTGCCCGTGACGGGAACGGTTTCCGTCCTCGACTGATCCTTGGACTTACCACATGACCTTGTCTGGACCTATCCGGTTCCAGCGCTGCGGCTACGACTGTCGGCAAGCATCGAAAGGACCCGGACGTGCCCGAAGCCCTGCCCGACTGGACACCCCGCCCGCGCCCGGACCGCACAACCCTGGACGGGCGCTATGTCCGAAGCGAACCCCTGACCACCGCGCGGCATCTCGACGGCCTGTTCGAGGAATCCGCCGTCGCCGACACCGAAGCGCAGCGCCGCTTCACCTGGCTTTTCGAGACCCCGCCTGCGTCGCCCGATGACCTCCGCCCCTGGATGGACAAGGCAGAGGCCAGCCCCGATCCGCTGTTTTTCGCGCTGATCGACAAAGCCTCGGGCCGCGTCGCCGGACGCCAGTCGCTGATGCGGATCGAGCCTGCCCATGGCGTAATCGAGATCGGCAACATCTACTGGGGCCCGACCATCGCCCGCAAACCGGCCGCGACCGAGGCGCTGTATCTGGCGGCAGCCTACGTCTTCGACGACCTCGGCTACCGGCGGTTCGAGTGGAAATGCAACGACGACAACCTGCCGTCGAAAAAGGCCGCGATCCGCTTCGGCTTCCAGCACGAAGGCGTCTTCCGCCAGCATATGGTGGCCAAGGGACTGAACCGGGACACCGCCTGGTTCGCGATGACCGACAAGGACTGGGCGACCCTCAAGCCCGGCTATGAGGCCTGGCTGGACCCGGCGAATTTCGATGCGCAAGGCGGACAACGCTGCAAACTGGAAGCCTGCATCGCCACGCGCTAAGCCCAAAAATTTTCTAGAAAATTTTTGGGCTTAGCTCATCCGTTTCCCGATAGCTCGGTCCAGTGGACCCCGGCGGGCGGGATCGTCTCGCCGCCCCATTCCGCCGGAACCGGGTTGTAGTTGAAGAGGAACCGGTGCGTCGCGGTATCGCGGCGCCGCAGGCCTTCGGGCAGCGGGTCGGTCTCGATCCCTTCCGCCGCACAGGCGCGTTGCAGGATGCGGGTCAGCGCCGCGTCATCCGGCCAGCCGGAAAGATAGTGCAGCTTGCCCGCAGCGACAAGCGCAGGCCAGCCGTCCTCGGCCGCTTCCACGACGGTCGCCCCACCCTCCAGCTTTTCGCGCCAGTTGATGAATGCCCCGCCGTCGGCCAGCGGCACCGGCACGTCCGGCGGCAGGCTTTCGACGCGAGCCACCACGGCATCGAGGCCCGGAAGGGCGGGCGGCAAGGGCACCGGGATCGAGAAATTCGCCGTCTTGGAATTGGTGCGCGGTCCCAGGATCGCCGTCCCCTGGTGCGCCTTCAACGCCGCCTTCAGCGGATCGGACAAGGTGAACACCCCCGGCGCGAGCACCAGCCGGTAGGCCGACAGATCGCCCGTGTCCGGCGGCAGGATGTCGACGTTCAGCCCCAGACGGCGCAGGCCCTTGTAGACATGGAACACCAGCCAGAAATAGCTGAAGCTGCGGCCCTGCGGCTGAATCTCCCAGGCCCAGTCCGAGGCATAGTCGAAGACCAGCGCGACATCGGCGCGGGCGGTGCCCACATCTGGCATGGCGGCCAATTCGCGGGCCACGGTCTCGGCCTCGCCAAAGGCCTGCGCCGGGGCACTGTCGGGGCGCAAGAGGCCCGCGTGCATCTGTTCCTGCGCAAAGGGGGCCTGCCGCCAGCGGAAATAGCAGACGGCTTCCGCGCCATGGGCAAAGGCCTCCCAGGCCCAGAGCCGGGCCATTCCGGGCAGCGGATCGGGGTTGTAGGGGGCCCAGTTCACCGGGCCGGGCTGCTGTTCCATGATCCACCAGCGGCCCCTTCCCACTGCGCGGTAAAGGTCATGATGGAAGGCCTGGAAATCCGGATCACCCTGCCGCACGAAGCGGCGCTTGTGGTCCGGCTCCGCCGGGATGCGGTCGGACAGAAAGCCCAGCGGGTAGCTGTCCCAGGACGCGATATCGAGGTCGGCCCCGGTGGCGAAATGGTCGAACTCGGTCACCGCCCCCATGTAGTTGTGCGCGATGGGTGCAGAAGAGTGCTTGCGGATGATCTCCACCTGCAGCTTGTTGAAGCTGACCACCTCGTCGCTGGCAAAGCGCCGGAAATCCATCACATGGCTCGGGTTCGGCTCGGTCACCGTCAGGTTCGGCAGGCCGATGTCGCGGAAATCGGCATATTCCATCGACCAGAACACATTGCCCCAGGCCCGGTTCAGCGCCTGCGGCGACTGGTAGCGCTGCGCGAGCCAGTCCTGAAACGCAGCCCGTGCCGCGTCCGAATAGGACAGGGTGGTCGCGTGGCAGGCGTATTCGTTGTCGGTCTGCCATGCCGCGACGGCAGGGTTGCTGCCATAGCGTTCCGCCATCGCCGTCACGATCCTTGCGCATTCGCTCCGGTAGCCCCGGTGCGAAAAGCAGTAGTGCCGCCGCGACCCGAAGCCTCGCGGCTTGCCATCCTTGTCCAGCGCCAGCATGTCGGGTTGCCGGTCCAGCATCCAGCGCGGCGGGGTCGCGGTCGGCGTGCCAAGCACCACCTTCAACCCGGCCTTGCCCAGCGTGTCGATGGCGCGGTCCAGCCAGTCCCAGTCATGGCGGCCCGGCTCCGGCTCCATCCGGCTCCAGGCAAACTCGCCGATCCGGACCCAGGTCAGGCCGAGCTTCGCCATGCGCGCGGCGTCCTCGGCCCACTGCGCCTCCTTCCAGTGTTCGGGGTAGTAGCAGACGCCAAGGCTGCGTTTCAGACCGGTGGATTTCATATCAGGACCTGCGGTTCGGGAAGTCCGCGCGCGACGCCCTCGAAGGCAAAGACCTGGCCCGAGGCCGGGTGCCGAATGCGCGCGGCCTCGTCCATGTGCTCCAGCGCGGTGGTGACGAAAAGGGTGGACAGGTCCGGCCCGCCGAAGGCCGGGCAGGACGAATGCGGCGCGCCCGGCGTCTCGACCGCCTGCAGGAACGTGCCGTCCGGCGCATAGGCCGCGACCCGCCCAGCCCCCCATTGCGCATTCCAGAACCGGCCCTCGGCATCGACGACCGCGCCGTCCGGGTTCAGGCCGATGCGGTCGAGGTCAAGCCAGACCTCCGCCGCGCCCTTCGGCCAGCCCGCCGCATCCAGCGCGACCTTCATGACGAGGCCGGTGACGGTGTCGGTGAAATGGGCCGCACTGCCGTCGGGGGTGAAGGAAATCGCATTGGGGATCGTGATGCCGGGATAAAGCTGACGCAGCTCTCCCCGATGCCAGCGCCAGATCGCTCCCGCGCCCTTTTCCGCCCGCTTGCCCATGGTGCCGAACCAGAACCCGCCCTGCCGGTCGGCACGTCCGTCGTTCGACCTCGTGGCAGCGGTTCCGACCGCAGCGACCGCGCTGCGCGCCCCGGTTGCAAGATGAAACCGGAACAGACCGGTTTCCGACGCGATCAGCAGCTCGTCCCGGTCGATCCATCCGGCGGCCGAGACGATCTCGGGGAAGGTCCAGCTTTCCGGCCCCGCTGCCGAACGGGCGTGCAGGGCGCGGTTCAGGATGTCGAACCAGAAGAGCTGGCCCCGTCCGGGATGCCAGAGCGGGCCTTCGCCCAGTTCGCAGGGGCGGCTGTCGTAGATCATGCGAAGACGGCGTCATAGGCCGCGACGATGGCGGCGGCGCGGGTGGCGATCTCGTCGGTGGACAGGCCGGGGGTGTAAAGCGCCGTGCCGATGCCGAACCCGTCTGCGCCCGCGCGCGCCCAGTCGGCAAAGTTCGACGGCCCTGCCCCGCCGACCGCATAGACAGGCAAGTCCTTCGGCAGCACGGCGCGGATCGCCTTCAGCCCCTCGGGCCCGATCAGGCTGCCGGGGAAAAGCTTCAGCCCCGTGGCCCCGGCCTGGATCGCCGCGAAGCATTCGGTCGGCGTCATCACCCCCGGCCAGGACGCCATGCCCGCCGCGCGGGTGGCGGCGATCACGGCTGCGTCGCAGTTGGGCGACACGACCAGCGTCCCGCCCGCCGCTCTGACCCGCCCCACATCCGCCACCGTCAGCACCGTCCCCGCGCCGATCTCGGCCATTGGCACCGCTGCGACCATCGTCGCGATCGACACGAAGGGCTCGGGCGAGTTCAGCGGCACCTCGATCCGGGAGATCCCCGCGCCGACCAGCGCATGGGCCGCAGCCGCAGCCTCTGCGGGCGTGATTCCGCGCAGGATTGCGATCAGGTTGCGCCGGGAGGTATCGGGGGTCATTTCGCGGCCTCGGTCTGATGGGCCAGGCTGGAAAGCCCCGCCAGAGTGCAGTCCGGGGCCGACAGACGCTGCGCCTTGACCTCCTGCTGGGCAAGCGCGCGGGCATAGGCCGCCGACAGCGTCTCGGCCCCGATCAGGGTCACGCGCTGGCCCAGCCAATAGGGCCTGGACGCCGCAAGTTCTGCGCCGATCAAGAGGCCCGACAGCCGCGCCCGCGCCGCCTGTGGCGACAGCCCGGTGATCAGCCCCTCGGCGCGCAGCGCGAAAAGCCGCGCCGCGATCCGCTCGGGCCGGGCCATGCCGTCGGTGACGCCACCGTCGAAGGCCGCCTCATCCCAGCCGCCACCTTGCATCCCGTGGCGCAACACCGACGCCTCGGACAAAAGCGCGAACATCTCGCCGGTCATGAAGGTCTGGAAGCTCACCACCTCGCCAGCGCTGATCTGCACCCATTTGGAATG
>JBIJDO010000074.1:0-9697 GCA_044344105.1 Tabrizicola sp. | reverse complement strand
AGAACTGCGGTGGGAGGGGTTGAGGGATAAAGCGCCTAGAACCAGCGGGGTTGCGCCCGCCCGAGGGAGGGCGCGGCCCTGTGGTGGGCTTGGGCCGGGAGAGTCGGGCTGAAGCCCGACCTACGGGGTGAGAGTTGGTCGGTGCCGGTGGCCCCCCACCCCCATCCCCTCCCCACAGAGGGGGAGGGGAGGCGCGGGGTGGTTGGGGTTCGGCGTGGTGCGCAATGAATGCGCACCCTACGGGGGTCGGCGTGAACCCTTACAAAATCTTCTGGCCCGTCTTCGCCCAGTCGGCGGTGAACTGGTCGAGGCCCTTGTCGGTCAGCACATGGCTCGCCAGCGCCTTGATGACGTTCGGGGGGGCGGTGATGACGTCGGCGCCGATCATCGCGCAGTCCTTGACGTGGTTCGCTGACCGGATCGAGGCGGCGAGGATCTGGGTCTTGAAGTCGTAGTTGTCATAGATCGTGCGGATGTCGCCGATCAGGTCGAGCCCGTCGAGGTTGATGTCGTCCAGCCGCCCGATGAAGGGGGAGATGAAGGTCGCCCCGGCCTTGGCGGCGATCAGCGCCTGGTTGGCGGAGAAGCAGAGGGTGACGTTGACCATGAAGCCCTCACCGCTCAGCACCTTGCAGGCCTTGAGGCCGTCCCAGGTCAGCGGCACCTTTACCGCGATGTTCGGGGCGATGGCGGCAAGCTTGCGGCCCTCGGCCAGCATGTCCTCGGCCTTGAGCGAGACCACTTCGGCCGAGACGGGGCCTTTGACGAAGGAGCAGATTTCCCTCGTGACCTCAAGGATGTCGCGGCCGGATTTCAGGATCAGCGAGGGGTTCGTGGTCACGCCGTCGACCATGCCGAGGTCGTGCAGCTCACGGATGGCGTCCACGTCGGCGGTGTCGATGAAGAATTTCATGGGGCTCTCCCTTGGCCGGTTGCGGCGGGTGCCGCGCGGGGGTTGAATGCTCTCGGGCCGGGGTTTACCCCAAACGGTCTGGCAGGGGAAGGTGACGCGGTGGAGCGGGTCTATCGGGCGGGCGATCTGGTGGGCGTGCTGACGACGGAACCTTTGGGGCGCGTGCTGGACTATCGCGCGCCGGAGGGGGGCTGCGGGGACGGGGATTTCGTCGAGGTGCCGTTGGGGCCGCGGCGGGTCTTGGGCGTGGTCTGGGGGCCGGGGGTTGGCGGATGGGACCCGGCGAAGATCCGCGCCGTGAACCGGGTGCTGGATGCGCGGCCGATGCGGGCGGAGTTGCGCAGCTTTCTGGGCAAGGCCGCCGACTATACTTTGACGCCCTTGCCCGCGATGCTGCGGCTGGCGACGCGGACGCCGGGGCTGGGGGAGCCTGCGTCGATGAAGCGGGTCTACCGGCTGGCGGGGGCGGTGCCGAACACGTTGACGGACGCCCGGCACCGGGTGGTGGAGGCGTTGCGGGGGTTCGGGGGCGCTCCGGTGACGCTGGGGGAGCTGGTGGAGGCGGCGGGCTGTGGCAGTTCGGTGGTGAAGGGGCTGGTGAAGCTGGGGGTGGTGGCCGAGGAGGATGCGCCAAGGGATACTCCGTACCCCCGGCTGAAGGCCGACCGGGGGATGCGGCTGGAGGGGGAGCAGGTCGCGGCGGGGGATGCCCTCGTCGCGGCGGTGGCGCTCGGGGGGTATTCGGCGACGCTGCTGAAAGGGGTCACCGGGTCGGGAAAGACCGAGGTCTACCTCGAGGCGGTGGCGGAATGTCTGCGCAAGGGGCGGCAGGCGCTGGTCCTCTTGCCGGAGATCGCGCTGACGGCGGAGTTCCTGACGCGGGTCGAGGCGCGGTTCGGGGGGCGGCCGGCGGAGTGGCATTCGGGCGTCACGATGACGGAACGGCGGCGGCTCTGGCGGATGGTCTCGGAAGGCGAGGCGGGGCTGGTGGTGGGTGCGCGGTCGGCCTTGTTCCTGCCGTTCCGGGACCTTGGCCTTGTGGTGGTGGATGAGGAACATGACACCTCCTACAAGCAGGAGGACGGCGTCCTTTACCATGCGCGGGACATGGCGGTGCTGCGGGCCAGCGTGACCGGCTGCGCGGTGGTCTTGGCCAGCGCCACGCCAAGCTTGGAGACCTGGGCGAATGTCGAGGCGGGGAAGTATCAGCGGCTGGACCTTGGGAGCAGATTCGGGGCGGCGGAGCTGCCAGAGCTGCGGGCGATCGACATGCGCAGCGAAAGGCTGCCGGGGGACCGGTGGATTTCCGAGACCCTGGCCGCGAAGGTCGATGCGGTGGTGGCGCGGGGCGAGCAGGCGCTCTTGTTCCTGAACCGGCGGGGGTTCGCGCCGGTGACTTTGTGCCGGGCTTGCGGGCATCAGGTGGGCTGCGACCACTGTGATGCGCGGATGGTGGAGCACCGGTTCCAGAAGCGGCTGGTCTGTCACCAGTGCGGGGCGACGAAGCCGGTGCCTTTGGCTTGCCCTTCCTGTGCGGTGGAGGGGCGGATGGCCGCCGTCGGGCCGGGGGTGGAGCGGCTGGCGGAGGAAGTGGCGGCGCGGTTTCCTTCCGCGCGCGTCGCCGTCTTGTCGTCGGACCTGTTCGGCTCGGCTCGGGCCTTGAAGGAGGCGATTGCCGGGATCGCGGCGGGCGCGGCGGACATCATCATCGGCACGCAGATCGTGGCGAAGGGGCACAACTTTCCCCTCCTCACGCTGGTCGGGGTGATCGATGCCGACCTTGGCCTGCAGGGGTCGGACCTGCGCGCGGCGGAGCGGACCTTCCAGCTGATGCGCCAGGTCGCTGGCCGCGCGGGGCGGACGGCGGAACGGAAGGGCGAGGCCTGGCTGCAGACCCACCAGCCCGAGCATCCGGTGATCCGGGCCATTCTGGGTGGTGACGAGGAGGCGTTCTGGCGGGCCGAGGCGGCGGAGCGCCGCGCCTCGGGCGTGCCGCCTTACGGGCGGATGGCGGGGATCATTTTGTCGTCCACGGATGTGGCGCAGGTGTTCGATTTCGGGTCACTGCTGGCCCAGCGGTCGGAGCCGTTGAAGCGGATCGGGGCGGAGGTCTGGGGGCCTGCTCCGGCTCCGATTGCAAGGGTGCGGGGGAGGCACCGGGTAAGGTTGCTGGTGAAGGCCGGGAAGGGTGCCCCGTTGCAGACGGCTTTGGCGGAGTGGCTTGGGCAGTTCAAGCTGCCGAGGGATTTGCGGCTCGCGGTGGATATTGATCCACAGAGTTTTTTGTGAGTCCGCCCGGCCCCACCACCCTATCCCTCCCGCGTAAGGGGGAGGGAAGCGCTTTGCGGGCTGGTACGAATCGCTCATGCATGCGACGCGGACCACGCAACCGATGGCATACCCGGCGGCGCAATCGCGCCTTGGTTCCGGGCAAGGGAAGCCAGCTTGTGTCAAGCCCTGGTGAGGACGCTGAAACGCGCGTTGGGTTTTTCTGCTGCGCGCCTATATTCCCCTCAGCAACGGAGGTTCCCCATGTTCTTTTCCCGCAAGTCGATGGAAATGGTCACACCGGACAAGGCCCTGCCGGGCCGGGCCGCGCCCCTGCCGACGGCCGAGGTGCATTTCCTGTCCGGCCTCCCGCTGAAATCGCCGGTGCCTGCGGGCATGGCCGAGGCGATGTTCGGGATGGGGTGTTTCTGGGGGGTGGAGCGGAAGTTCTGGGCTACCCCCGGCGTCTGGCTGACCATGGTCGGCTATGCCGGCGGCTACACGCCGAACCCGACCTACCGTGAGACCTGCACGCAGGAGACCGGCCACAACGAGGTGGTGCGGGTGATCTTTGACCCTGCGGTCGTGAGCTACGAGGGGCTGCTGAAGGTCTTCTGGGAGGGCCACGACCCGACGCAGGGCATGCGGCAGGGCAACGACGTGGGGTCCACCTACCGGTCGGGGATCTACACCTATACGCCCGAACAGATGGCGGCGGCCGAGGCGTCGAAGGCGGTCTACCAGCAGGCGCTGCGGGCGGCGGGGCGCGGGGCGATCACCACCGAAATCCTGCCCGCCCCGGTGTTCTACTATGCCGAGGACGATCATCAGCAGTATCTGGCCAAGAACCCCGGCGGCTATTGCGGGGTCGGCGGCACGGGCGTGACCTGCCCGATCGGAACCGGTGTGCGGGCCTGAACCGGGACGAATTTTCTGCGAAAATTCGGGACGGAGTGCCACGGGACCGGCTTGAACCAGCGGGCGCGCGCGCGTAGAGGCGGGGCAGAGGAGTGCCGCCGATGCCCACCTATTCCGCCCTGACCACGCTGCCCGGCGAAACGGCCGCGCAAGCCCTTGCCGGCGCCATGGAGCGGATGGCTCCGGAGCCGACCGGGGTCGGGGTGTTCGAGATCGAGGACGGCTCGGGCCTGTGGGAGGTGGGCGGCTACTTCCTGGAGCCGCCGGACGCGGTGGTGCTGGAAGTGCTGGCGACCGCTTTCGGGGCCAAGCCCTTCGCGCTGTCGGAACTGCCCGAGATCGACTGGGTCGCCAAGGTGCGGCGCGAGCTTGCTCCGGTCGAGGCCGGGCGGTTCTTCGTCTTTGGCAGCCATGATGCGGACAAGGTGCCGCCGGGCCGGGTGCCGCTGCAGATCGAGGCGACGGTCGCCTTCGGGACCGGGCACCACGGCACCACGCTGGGCTGTCTGCTGGCCTTTGACCGGCTGCTGACCGACGGATGGCGGCCCGCCAAGGTGGCCGACATCGGCTGCGGCACGGCGGTTCTGGCGATGGCGGCGGCGGCGACCTTGCCGGACGCCATGGTCATCGCCAGCGACATCGACCAGGTGGCGGTGGACGTGGCCGAGGCGAATGTCGCGATCAACGGCCTCGCGGGCCGGATCCTGTGCCTGGAGGCCGCCGGCCTTGACCACCCCCGGATTGCGGCATCCGCCCCCTTCGATCTGGTCTTCGCCAACATCCTGAAAGGCCCGCTGATCGAGCTTGCGCCGGGCATTGCGGCGGCTCTTGCAACCGGGGGGAGAGCGATCCTGTCGGGTTTGCTCGCTGTGCAAGCAGATTCGATTCTGACGGCTTACGCAGCGGCAGGTCTTTGTTTGCAAAATCGCGACGATATCGGGGAATGGTCGACGCTGGTGCTACAAAGGTCCTGATTTCATGGACAGTCGTTGACTTCTGGCGGCGATGTGATCTGGTTGGAAAACATGCCGCATTTTCGCCATAACAGTGCGGCAAAAATAAATTGTCAGAGCTGCTACTCTGGGTGAGGAATATGTGGGTTGATCCGAATTTGAACGATTTCTACAGCCGCGTGTCGCGCATCGAAAAGTCCCATGCCAAGGGCTATGGGTTCGAGGCGGCGGGGACGGTCGGTCGCAAGACCGCGTCGCGCGGCGGGCGACGGCTTCTCAAGGCCGTGAAGCCGCTGGCGCTGGTGCTGGTGCTGGGGCTCGGCCTGAAAGGCGTCATCCACTACTATGTGGGCGCGCAGACCTATGAGAGCCGCGTCAGTGCGCTGGCCGCCGGGCAGGGTTTCGATCCGGTGGGTGCCTGGCTGATGCATGCCGACCCCGCGACGCTTTGGGTGTCCGGCCAGTTGCAGGCCCTGCTTCCGCGTTGAGCGACGAAAGAATAGAATGACGAAGGGCTGCACCGACGGTGCAGCCCGATTTGTCGTCTTCCGGTCCGGCAGGGGTCGATCCGGCCTGCGACCGGATCAATCCGCTTGTGGCCGCTTAGCGGCCAAGACCCTCGATGTCGCCACGGCACAGGCCGATATCGTCAAGCTCGCGATCCGAAAGCTTGTTCAGCGCCTTGCGGGTCACGCGGGCATCGTTCCAGGCCTGAAACGCCAGGGCGGCGTTCGACAGGGCATTGAAGGCACGGTAGGTGGTGATGGCGCCAAACGGCGCCGGGCGGGTCGTCTCGACAGCGGCCATGGCGTTCATCCTTGTTCTTTTTCTGCACAAATCGGAGGCTCATTCCTCCATGCCTTGCCAGATAGTCGTGCTGCATGTGCAAAGCAAGCAGCGCAGAAGCAAAGCCGCCATGCAGGCGCTGCATGACGTGTGGCAAAATTTTGTCATCTTTTTCAGAAGTTTCTGGCGAGAAGACCCGAAACCGGCGGTTTTCTTCCACGGCGCGTCGGATTTTGCAAGCGCAGAATGTCAGCCGGGGTGTGACCCGGTCGCGGGAAAGCCATTGGCGGATGTTCGCTTTTCGTGCTAATTCCGGGTCAAGACCAAGAAAAGAGGGGCGGGATGCGCGTCATCGGCATTGATCCGGGCCTGCGGAACCTGGGCTGGGGCGTGATCGACGTGGCGGGCGCGCGGCTGGCCCATGTCGCGAACGGCATCTGCCATTCGGACGGGGCGGAGGGCGATCTGGCGTCCCGGCTTCTGTCGCTGCACGTCCAGCTGACCGAGGTGTTGCGGGTCTGGGCTCCGGAGGCGGCGGCGGTGGAGCATACCTTCGTCAACAAGGACGCGGTCGCGACGCTGAAACTGGGTCAGGCGCGGGGAATTGCCCTGCTGGTCCCGGCGCAGTTCGGGCTGACGGTCGGGGAATACGCGCCGAATGCGGTGAAGAAGACCGTGGTGGGTGTGGGCCACGCGGCAAAGGTGCAGGTCGACCACATGGTGCGCCTGCACCTGCCGGGGGTGAAGATCGCCGGGCCGGACGCGGCGGACGCGCTGGCGGTGGCGATCTGCCATGCGCATCACCTGCAGTCGGCGGGGCGGCTCGCGGCGGCGCTGAGGGCGGCGGAATGATAGGCCGGATTTCGGGACGGCTGGACTGGCGCGGGCCGGACCACGTGCTGATCGACGTGCGGGGCGTGGGCTATATCGTTTACGTCAGCGACCGGACCCTGGCCGGGATGCCGGGGGTGGGTGAGGCGGTGTCGCTTTACACCGACCTTCTGGTCCGCGAGGACCTGCTGCAGCTTTTCGGCTTCCCGACCATGCTGGAGAAGGAGTGGCACAAGCTTTTGATGACGGTGCAGGGCGTGGGGGCCAAGGCGTCGATGGCGATCCTTGGCACGCTCGGGGCCGAAGGCGTGGGCCGGGCGATCAGCTTGAGCGATGCGCGCAGCGTTCAGGCGGCACCGGGCGTCGGGCCGAAACTGGCGCAGCGGGTGATCCTGGAGCTGAAGGCGAAGGCGCCGGGGGTGATGGCGGCGGGGGTCGGCCTCGCGGCCAAGGCCGGGGCAGAGGATGTGGTGATCGAGGAAGCGGCACCCGTGGCGCGCAAGGCCGTGCGGATAGATGAGGCGGCGTCGCGGCGTGCGGCAGCCTCGGCGGATGCGCTGTCGGCGCTGGTGAACCTCGGCTACGGTCAGGGCGATGCGGCGCAGGCGGTGGCGACGGTGGCCGGGGACATGGCCGAGGCGGATGCGGCGGCGGTGATCCGGGCGGCGCTGAAGGTTCTGGCACCGAAATGACCGAGCCCAACCCGGATCTTCGCCCCGACCGCCTGCCCGAGGACACCGACCGCGCCTTGCGGCCGCAGATGCTGGGGGAGTTCATCGGCCAGGCGGAGGCGCGGGCGAACCTTGCGGTGTTCATCGAAAGTGCACGGATGCGGGGCGAGGCGATGGACCATACGCTGTTCCACGGGCCGCCGGGTCTGGGCAAGACGACGCTGGCGCAGATCATGGCGCGGGAATTGGGGGTGGGGTTCCGGATGACCTCGGGGCCGGTGCTGGCGAAGCCGGGGGACCTTGCGGCAATCCTGACCAATCTGGAGCCGCGCGATGTGCTTTTCATCGACGAGATTCATCGTCTCAGCCCGGTGGTCGAGGAGGTGCTGTATCCTGCGCTGGAGGATTTCGCGCTGGATCTGGTGATCGGCGAGGGGCCGGCGGCGCGGACGGTGCGGATCGACCTGCAGCCGTTCACGCTGGTGGGTGCCACGACGCGGCTGGGGCTGTTGACGACGCCCCTGCGCGACCGGTTCGGGATTCCGACGCGGCTGGAGTTCTATTCGGAGGCGGAGTTGTACGAGATCGTCGCGCGGGGGGCGCGGCTGATGGGGCTGACCGCCGAGCCGGAGGGTTGCCGCGAGATCGCGCGGCGGGCGCGGGGGACGCCCCGGATCGCCGGGCGACTTCTGCGCCGGGTGGCGGATTTCGCGCTGGTCGAGGAGGGCGGGCGGATTTCCCGCGCGCTGGCCGACCGGGCGCTGACCCGGCTGGGGGTCGATCATCTGGGCCTCGACGGGGCGGACCGGCGCTATCTGACCTTGCTGGCCGAGAATTACGGTGGCGGGCCGGTCGGGGTGGAGACAATTGCCGCGGCGCTGAGCGAGCCGAGGGATGCGATCGAGGAGGTCATCGAGCCCTATCTCCTGCAGCAGGGGCTGATCCTGCGGACGCCGCGCGGGCGGATGCTGGGGGCGAAGGCCTGGCGGCATCTGGGGCTGGAGGCCCCGAAAGCTGCGGGGCAGGCGGATCTTTTCGGCGGGAAGTGACGATGACGGCGGAGGAGATCGAGGCGCTTTTCACCCGCAGCGACGGGTCCTATCTCTTCGCGCGCTGGGGGCGGCCGGTGGTGCCGGTGGTGTTCGGGGTCGAGGACGCTTCGCTGGCCGTGTTCAAGGGGGCGTTCCAGGCGGTGGTGCAACTCGCCGGGCACCGGATGGCGGAGACGGACCCCGAACTGGGGGCGAACCTGATGGTCTTCGCGTTCCGGGACTGGGGGGAGCTGCTGGAGGTGCGGGATCTGGGGCGGCTGGTGCCGGAACTGCCTGCGCTGGTGGCTCGGCTTGAGGCGGCGGGGGCGAACCAGTACCGGATCTTCCGCTTCGAGGCGGACGGGGCGATCAAGGCGGCCTTCGTCTTTCTGAAGATGGACGAGGCCCTGGCGAGGATGGAGGCCGAGACGCTGGCGCTTGTCCAGGCGGTGCAGACGATCCTGCTCTGGTCGGACCGGGCCTTCGACGGCACCTCGCCGCTGGTCCGGGCGGGCGACCGGGTGATCCTGCGACCGGAGATCGGCGCGGTGATCCGGGCGGGGTACGATCCGGTGCTGCCGGGGATGGCGCGCGATCCGAGCCACGCGCTGCGGCTGGGAGCGCGGGTTCGCGCGGGGTGAGTGCCCACGCGTGGGCAGTTTGGCAGGGCACGTGTTTTCAAGGTCTTGGCCGCGGGCGTTCAGGATTTCTTAACCGCTTGCCGCACCGCCCGCCCCGGCTTAAGCCTTGGGTCAGGGCCGCAAGGATGACCGCATGACCCCGCATCTCTTCACGACCCGCGTCTACTATGAGGACACCGACCTTGCCGGGATCGTCTACTATGCGAATTACCTGAAGTTCATCGAGCGGGCGCGGACGGAATGGGTCGCTTCGCTGGGGGTGGACCAGATGGCGCTCCGGGCGTCGCAGGGGATCGTCTTTGCCGTCCGGCGGATCGAGGCCGACTACCTCAAGCCCGCGAGGTTCGGCGATGATCTGGTGGTCGAGACCGGCCTGCAGTCGATGGGCGGGGCGCGGCTGGTGCTGGAGCAGGGGATAAGGCGCGGGGGCGAACGCCTGTTCGCGGCACTGGTGACGCTGGTCTGCCTGGGCGAGGACGGCCATGCGGCGCGGATGCCGGCGGAGATCAGGGCGCGGCTGGCGGGTCCGTTGCACTGAACCCTGGCGGGATGGCGCGGCGATGGCGGCATCGGTCCCCGCGCGCCGACGGCGACGGGACGGCGGCGTCGGACGCGGCGCGGTTCCGGGCGCGACATCCGGTGTCGCAAAGCGGACGGTTCCGGGCTGGCCCCGCAGCTAGGGTGC
>JBIJDO010000060.1:0-10642 GCA_044344105.1 Tabrizicola sp. | reverse complement strand
CTGCGCTGCACATCAAGCTCGATGCCATATCCCGCGGCTATCGCCGCGCGGAAGGCCGAGGGCGAGTTCTCGATCACGCCCTTGCCGTGGTCGTGATAGCCGCGATGGGCCAGGGGCAGGCGCAGGAAGCTGTCGGGCAGCGGAACGCGGGTCATTCCTGGGGGGTCATTTCAGGGCGAAGATCGCCTCGATCTCCACCGCCACCCCCAGGGGCAGCGAGGCCGCCGAGACGGCGGAGCGGGCGTGGCGGCCGGCGTCGCCCAGGACGGCGACCAGAAAGTCGGAGGCGCCGTTGATCACCTTGGGCTGGTCGGTGAAATCCGGGGTGGAGTTGACGAAACCGGTCAGCTTCACCGCCCGGTCCAGCCGGTCCCAGTCGCCGCCGACGGCTTTCTTCAGCTGGGCAAGGAGCGAGATCGCGCAGCGTTTCGCGGCCTCGGCCCCCTGTTCGAACGAAAGGTCCTCACCCAGCCGACCCTTCAACAGACCGGCCTCGTTCTGGCTGATCTGGCCGGAGATGTGGACGAGGTTTCCCACGATCACGAAGGGCACGTAGTTCGCCGCCGGGGCGGGGGCGTCGGGCAGGGTCACACCAAGCTCGGCCAGGCGTTTCTCGATCGGGTGCATGGGGTCCTCCGGGATGGGTTGGCGGAGGGTAGCCCGGGCGGGACGGGCGGGCAAGGGTGGGTGCCCACGCGTGGGCAGATTCTTTATGCAAGGCAAATCAAGGGGTTAGCTGTGGGCAGTAACGATCTGGTAACGATTGCCGGACCAGGCTCTCTGACCGGGACGCTAGCCGCTCTGGGGCTTCAGCCGGACGAGAGCATGGGCCCCTTTGGGATCGCAGACATAAAGGCCTGGACGGGCAGTCAGATAGGATCGCCACGTCTTCTGCGCCTGATCGCTGATCTTGATCTTGTGCAGGCTGTGCATCCGTCCGCCAAGCCTCGCGATCAGCATCGCGCCGTCTTCGCCCTCGGACTTGATGAGGTCCTTGATGTGGTCATCTATCTTCGGAAGTTCCCTGGATGCGCTTGGCGCGGGTGTCGAGGATTGCTTCACAGATGCCGCAGCAACGACCGTTGGTTTCGGCTTCAGTTCCAGAAACTTCGTACAGGCCTTGCGGAAAGCTTCCGGGGCTGTCGACGCACCAATACCAACCACAGTGACCGACTTTTCCCGCAGGTGCGTGGCCAAATGAACAAAGTCGCGGTCCGAAGTGGCAAGCACCAGGAGGTCGGCCTGTGCGGTCAGGATCACGGCCATGGCTTCGACCGTCATCAGCAAGTCGGTCGCGTTCTTGCCGGAGCCGGAATGGACGAACCGGATGCCGGGGGCAGATGTCCAGCCGGCCGGTGCCTGCGCATTGCCATAGACGCGGCGGATCGTCAGGTCGCCGAATTGCGCGGCCTTCAGGATGACCTGACCCGCATCCTCGGGCGAAAGGTTGTCGCCATCGATCATCAAGGCGACGCGGGGCTTCGCCTGCACGACAACTGGCTGGGAAAGGTCCATCGAAACTGACCCGAAACAAGCAACAATATCGTTCTGAGTGTGGATTATGGCGGATGGATGACGCAAGGGCCTGAGAATCCCGGGCGGGATGAACTTCTTGGAAACAGTTCTGAATCGTTCGGATTCTGTGGGGTCCAGAAATTTTCGCGAAAATTTTTGGACCCCACGATGGTTTGCAGTCAAACCGGTTCCGGGATATCTGATCCTGCTCTATCCGTTCTTCCTGAGCACCCACCCAGCCAGATAGAGCGAGCCACAGATCAGGACGCGGGCCTCGGGGTTGCTTGTGGCGATGGTGGCCAGCGCTTCGGCCACCGAGGGGGCGGTCACCGCGTCGATCCCGGCGGAGTGGGCGGCGTCGCGGGTCGCCTCGGCGGGCAGGGTGTTCTTTTCGCCGGGGATCGACACCGCGTATAGGCGGGTGACCTGCGCTGCCAAGGGGCGCATGTAGCCGGTCACGTCCTTGGTGTTCAGCATGCCGCAGATGAGATGCGTGGGGCGCTTTGGCATCCGGGCCAGGGTGGCGGCGATGGCCTCGCCCCCCGCCGGGTTGTGGCCGCCGTCCAGCCAGAGCTCGACCCTTGGGGCGGCATCGACCAGGAGGCCATGGCGCAGGCGCTGCATCCGGGCGGGCCAGTCGGCCCGGGTGACGGCGGCCTGACAAGCCGCCTCGTCCCGGCCAAGGGCGCGCAGGGCGGCGATGGCGGCCCCGGCGTTCTGGATCTGATGCGGACCGGGCAGGTTCGGCAGGGGCAGGTCGAGAAGCCCGGTTTCGTCCTGAAAGATGAGCCGCCCGCGATCTTCCGCCACATGCCAGTGCTGCCCGAAGGCGTGGACCGGGGCACCCATCCGGGCGGCCCTTGCCTCGATCACAGCCAGCCCCTCGTCCGTCTGCGGCCCGACGATCACCGGGACGCCGCGCTTGATGATCCCGGCCTTTTCGCCTGCAATCGCGGTCACCGTGTCACCAAGGAAGGTCTGATGGTCCAGGCTGACCGGGGTGATGATCGTCAGGCGCGGCTGGTCCACGACGTTGGTGGCATCGAGCCTGCCGCCAAGGCCGACCTCCAAGAGCGTCCAGTCGGCAGGCGTGCGGGCAAAGCCGAGGAAAGCGGCGCAGGTGGTGATCTCGAAGAAGGTGATCTCGTCCGGGCCGTTCGCGCGCACGCATTCGTCGAGAAGCGCGGTCAGAAGCGGTTCGGAAATCAGGTCGCCCGCGAGCCGGATGCGTTCGTGAAAGCGCGCGAGATGCGGCGAGGTATAGGCGTGGACGCGGTCGCCGCCCGCTTCCAGCCCGGCGCGGATCATGGCTTGCGTCGAGCCCTTGCCGTTCGTTCCGGCGATGTGGATCACCGGGGGAATCCGGCGTTCGGGGTTGCCGAGGGCGGCCAGCAGGCGTTCGACGCGGGCGAGCGTCAGGTCGATGACCTTCGGGTGCAGCGTCATCATGCGCTGCAGGATGTCGTCTGAGCCTGTCGCCATGGGTCAGGCTTCCGCCGCAGCCTTCGGTTCCACAGGTGCCGGCAGGTCGCCCTTGATCGCCGGGGCCTGGCCGGTGAGCATCCGGACCAGTGTGACGAGTTCGTCCTTCATCGCCTTGCGGTGCACCACGCGGTCGAGCATGCCGTGGTCCAGAAGATATTCGGCGCGCTGGAAGCCTTCGGGCAGTTTCTCGCGGATGGTCTGTTCGATGACCCGAGCCCCGGCGAAACCGATCTGGGCATTGGGTTCGGCGATCTGCACGTCGCCCAGCATCGCGTAGCTGGCGGTGACGCCCCCGGTCGTCGGATGGGTCAGGATGACGATATAGGGCAGGCGCGCCTCTTTCAGCATCTGCACCGCCACGGTGGTGCGCGGCATCTGCATCAGGGACAGCATGCCTTCCTGCATCCTCGCGCCGCCGCTGGCGGAAAACAGGATCAGCGGGCGCTTCAGTTTCACCGCGCGTTCGGCGGCCGCGATGATCGCGTTGCCGACATACATGCCCATCGACCCGGCCATGAAGGAAAAGTCCTGCGCGGCGGCGACGATCGGGGTGCGGTTGATCTCGCCTTCGGCGACCAGCATCGCGTCCTTCTCGCCGCTGGCCTTCTGGGCGGCCTTGATCCGGTCGGTATAGCGTTTCTGGTCGCGGAAATGCAGCGGATCGACCACGGCGTCGGGCACCTTGACCTCGGTGTAGATGCCGCCGTCAAAGAGCGTCTCGAACCGTTCGCGCGGGCTGATCGCCATGTGATGTTCGCAGGTCGTGCAGACGTTGAGGTTCGCCGCCAGTTCGCGGTGAAACAGCATCGTCCCGCATTCCGGGCACTTCGTCCAAAGATTCTCGGGCACCTCGCGGCGCGAGAAGAGCGAGTTGATCTTCGGTCGGACGTAGTTGGTGATCCAGTTCATGCGGGTGCGGTCCTGCCCTTTCGGTCAGGTTCCGAGATAAGCCGCAGCGCCGTGAAATGCAATCAGCGCCGGGCGGACGGGCGGGTTGCGGCACCCGGTTGAAACTTCGGGCGTCGGCCTGCGTAGTTTCGGCAAACGAGGGAGAGCCGCGATGCCGAAGGGACCCGTCATCTACCGTCAGAAGCTGATCACCCGGATCACGCACTGGGTCTGGGCGGCGAGCCTGTTCTTTCTGATGCTGACGGGGCTGCAGATCTTCAACGCCTTCCCCAGCCTGCATGTCGGGCTGGAATCGGGCTTCGACTATGACAATGCGATCCTGCGGATCGGTGCCCGCGAGGTGGAGGGCGAGTTGCGCGGCGTGACGCAGGTCCTGGGGGCCGAGTTCGACACGACCGGTTTCCTTGGCGTGTCCGGGGGCGAGCCGCGGGCCTTTCCGGCGGCGCTGACGATCCCGTCGAAGACAAGCCTGGCGACGGGCCGGGTGATCCATTTCTTCTTTGCCTGGGTATTGGTGATCACGCTGGTTCTGTGGCTGGTGGCCTCGGCCCTGAACGGGCACCTCCGGCAGCTGGTCCCGACATGGGCGGACCTGCGCGCCTTGCCGGGGGACATCCGGGACCATGCGCGGCTGAGGTTTCACCATAAGGGTGAGTACTCGGTGCTGCAGAAGCTGGCCTATGCCTCGGTCCTGTTTCTGGCGCTGCCGCTGATGATCCTGACGGGCCTCTCGATGTCGCCGGGGTTCAATGCGGCGGCGCCGTGGCTCCTGGAGGTGTTCGGCGGGCGGCAGACGGCGCGCACGAGCCACTTCCTGACCATGGTGGCGCTGGTGGGGTTCTTCGCCGTCCATATGGCGATGATCCTGCTGGCAGGCCCCCTGAACGAGATGCGGTCGATCCTGACCGGCTGGTACCGCACGGATGAGGAGAAGAAGGATGCTTGATCGTCGCAAACTCCTGCTGGGCGGGGCGGCGCTGGCCCTGTCGGGCTGCAAGGTCTTTGACAGCGCGACCGACCGCGAGAGCGGCTTGCGCAGCCTCTTTGCCAGCCACGAGGGGCTGACCAAGGCGGCCCAGCGCGCGGTGATCGGCGAGCGGCTGGCACCCGAGTTCAGCGAGGCCGACATCCGGCAGGGCCAGCGCCCGAACGGGTCGGTCGATCCGGACGGGGCGGAGTATCGCGCGATGGCGGACGGCGGGTTTGCCGACTACCGGCTCACCGTCACCGGGCTGGTCGAGACGCCGTTGACCCTGTCCTTGGCCGATCTGACCGCCCTGCCCTCGCGGACCCAGATCACCCGGCACGACTGCGTGGAGGGGTGGAGTTGCATCGCCAAGTGGCAGGGCGTGCCGTTGGGCACCGTGCTGCAGATGGCGTCCCCGAAGCTGACGGCGCGCTACGCGGTCTTCCACTGCTACGATGCCATCGAGAAAGGCCTGTCGGGCCAGGTGTTCTACTATGAGAGCATCGACCTGATCGATGCCTATCATCCCCAGACGATCCTGGCCTACGCGATGAACGGCGCGCCCTTGCCGGTGGCCAATGGCGCGCCCTTGCGGCTGCGCGTCGAACGGCAGCTTGGCTACAAGATGGCGAAATATGTCCACACCATCGAACTGGTGGACAGCTTCGCGGCACTGGGTTCGGGTAAGGGAAGCTACTGGGCCGACCGGGGCTATGAATGGTACGCGGGGATCTAACCGGTTCGCTCGTCGTGGACTTCGTCGCTCCTCGCTGCGGTGCCCCCGTTCCGACGAGAAGACGAAGTCGCACGAGGAGGCATGCAGGGGATCACCCCCAGGTCGGGTGGAACTTGCCTGCAGGAGAGGCGGTGAAGATCTCGCAGCCGGTGGCCGTCACGCCGACCGAATGCTCGAACTGCGCCGAGAGCGACTTGTCGCGGGTGACGGCGGTCCAGTCGTCGGCCAGGACCTTGGTCTCGGGCCGGCCGAGGTTCACCATCGGCTCGATGGTGAAGAACATGCCCTCTTCCAGCACCGGACCCGACCCTGCGCGGCCATAGTGCAGCACGTTCGGGGGCGCGTGGAACACCCGGCCAAGGCCGTGGCCGCAGAAATCGCGCACCACGCTCATCCGCTGCGTCTCGACGTAAGTCTGGATCGCATGGCCGATGTCGCCGAAGGTGTTGCCGGGCTTCACGGCCGCAATCCCGCGCATCAGGCCTTCGTGGGTCACCTCGATCAGGCGCTCGGACTTGCGGGCAAGCGCGCCCGCCACATACATCCGGCTGGTGTCGCCGTACCAGCCATCGACGATCACCGTCACGTCGATGTTCAGGATGTCGCCATCCATCAGCACCTTCGGCCCCGGGATGCCGTGGCAGACGACATGGTTCACGCTGATGCACGAGGCGTGCTTGTAGCCCTTGTAGCCGATGGTGGCCGAGGTGACGCCGCGTCGCGCGATCTCGGCGGTGATGAAGTCGTCGAGGACCGCCGTCGTCGTGCCCGGCACCACCAGGGCCGCCACCGCGTCCAGAATCTCGGCCGCGACCCGACCGGCTGCACGCATGCCGACGAAATCCGCATCTTCATAGATGCGGATGCCATCCTTGGTGATCCGGGCGCGAAAGTCGTCCAATGGCAGTCTCCTTGGCCCCTACATAAGTGTCCGGCGCGGAATTGGCCAGAGGCGGGGTTTGAAACCGGGGGCGGTCCGGTTATACCGGCGCCAGGAAACCACGGGAGCGCACGATGACCACCCCGACGGCGGCGATGCTGGTGATCGGCGATGAAATCCTGTCGGGCCGCACGCGCGATTCCAACATGCACTATCTTGCGGGGGAGCTGACGCGGATCGGCATCGCGCTTCGCGAGGTCCGCATCGTGGCCGATGTGCATGGCGAGATCGTCGCCGCGGTGCGGGCGCTTGCCATGGCGCATGACCATCTCTTCACCAGCGGCGGCATCGGGCCGACGCATGACGACATCACGGCGGATGCCGTGGCCGAGGCGATGGGGGCCGCGATCGGCCACCGCGCCGATGCGATGGCGCTGCTGCAGGCGCATTACGACCGGTCCGGCCTGCCGTTCAACGAGGCGCGGCAGCGGATGGCGCGCATTCCGGAGGGGGCGCGGCTGATCGACAACCCCGTCTCGACCGCGCCGGGCTTCACGCTTGGCAATGTGCATGTGATGGCCGGGGTGCCGAACATCTTTCAGGCCATGGTGGCGTCGCTCTTGCCGACCCTGACCGGCGGGCCGGCGCTTCTGTCGCAGAGCCTGCGGGTGATGCGCGGCGAAGGCGAGATCGCGGGGCCGTTCGGTGCGCTGGCGGCCCGGTTCCCCGACCTGTCGATGGGGTCCTATCCGTTCCTCACCGGCGGCGCGCATGGCACCGCTCTGGTGGTGCGGGGCACCGACCCCGTGCGGCTTGATCAGGCGATGGTCGAGCTGACGCGGCTTTTCGGATGACGCCTGCCCTGCTTGCCGAGATCATGGAGGCGACCTGGCCCCCTGCCCGGCACTTGCGGCTTGGTCCCTTTACCCTGCGCGACGGCGCGGGGGGCGGCAAGCGGGTGTCGGCGGCGCGTTGCGAGGGGGCCTTTGAAGACGCCGATCTGGACGCGCTGGAGGCCGGAATGGCCGTGCCGCTGGTCGTGGTGCGTGACGGGGAAGATGCGCTCGACGCCCGGCTGGCGGCACGCGGCTGGCAGGTGATCGACCCGGTGATCGCCTATGCCGCACCGGTTGCGTCCCTCCTTGCCGATCTGCCGCCGCTGTCGGCTTTTCCGCACTGGCCGCCGCTGGAGATTGCCCGCACGATCTGGGACGAGGGCGGCATCGGCGCGGCGCGGGTGGCCGTGATGGACCGGGTGACGGGGCCGAAGACCGCGATCCTGGGCCGGATCGCCGACCGCCCGGCGGGCATGGCCTTTGTCGCCTGTCATGGCAGCGAGGCCATGCTGCATGCGCTGGAGGTGCGCCCGGCCAGCCGCCGTCGGGGCCTGGGCGCGCGGCTGGTGCAGGCCGCAGCCGCCTGGGCCGCGCCTCAGGGCGCGACCCGGCTGTCGCTGGTCGTGACCCGGCAGAACGCCGCTGCCAATGCGCTCTACGCTCGTCTTGGCATGGGGGTTGTGGGACAGTATCACTACCGCATGAAATGATCGCGGAAAGCGACCCCAGAAGGCGACCTGTCGCAGTGCCGAAGCTCTTCATCGTTTGCGCCGTTTTCTGGGCGGCCCTGTGCGGTTCCGCCACCGCGTTGACGCTGGATTTTCCGGCCAGGGTGACCGGCGAGGAGACGCGGAGCGAGGTGCCGGGCAGCTACGACCTGCCGGTCGGCGGCTTTGACGGCAGGACCGTTCCGACCCGGCGGTTCGAGGGGGCGCTGGTGCAGCGCGCCTACCGGCTGGATGCCGCAGGGATGACGACGCTGGCGGTGCTTGCGCCCCTGCGCGACCAGTTGCGGGCGGCGGGCTATGCGCTGGTCTTCGAATGCGCGGCGCGCGACTGCGGGGGGTTCGACTTCCGCTTCGGCACCGAGGTGATGCCCGAGCCGGCCATGCATGTCGATCTGGGCGATTTCCGCTTTCTGTCCGCCGCGCGCGGCAAGGAGGCGGTGTCCGTGCTGGTCAGCCGCAGCGCCAGCGCGGCCTTCGTTCAGGTCACCCTGGTCACCGAAGTGCCGGTCCCCGTGGCACCTGCCCCCGATTTGGCCGATCCGGACCGGATCGAGGTGCCGAGCCCCACGGCACCCGGTCTTCCGCAGGGCTCCGGCATCGCGGCGGCGCTGGAATTGCAGGGTTGGGCGCTCCTCGACGATCTGGTCTTTGCCAGCGGGGCGGCCACGCTGGCGGACAGCGACTATCCCTCGCTTGCCGCCATAGCTGCCTGGCTGGAGGCCAATCCCGACGGCACGGTGGCGATGGTCGGGCATACCGACGCTTCGGGCAGTCTGGAGGCGAACATCGCCCTGTCCGAGCGCCGGGCCGAAGCGGTGGCCGAAGCGCTGATCGACCGGTACGGGGTCGACCCGTCACGTGTCGCGGCCAGGGGGGTGGGGTTTCTTGCGCCCCGCGCGACGAATCAGACGGAAGAGGGACGGCAGAAAAACCGAAGAGTCGAAGTGATCGTCACCTCGACCCGCTAGTCAGACCTGCGACAGGCAGCGGTCACCAGTTGTCCGGGCCCTTGTCGGCATAGCGGCGGGCGAGAAAGTCGATGAAGGCGCGCACCTTCGGCTGGGTGAAGCGCCCCGGCGGGTAGACCGCGTAGATGCCAAGCGTCTCGACCGGCAGGCCGGGAATCGCCTCTTCCACCATCCGCTGGCGCATCGCGTCGGCATAGAGGAACGAGGGCAGGTACGCGATGCCAAGCCCGGAGACGGCGGCGTTCAGGAGGCTTTGGCCGTCGTTCACCGTCAGCCAGCCGACCGAGCGGACCTGACGCTTCTCTCCGCTGGGTGCGGTGATCTTCCAGACATTGCCGTTGGCCTGGTTGGAATAGTGCAGAAGCTTGTGGTCGTTCAGATCGTCGATCTTCTGCGGGCGGCCGAACTTCTGGAAATAGGACGGCGAGCCGATCATCCGCTTGGTCGTTTCGGTCAGCTTGCGGGCGCGAAGGCTGGAGTCCTCCAGCTCGCCGACGCGAATCGCCATGTCGAAGCCTTCGCTGATCAGTTCGACATAGCGGTTGTTCAGGACCATGTTCACCGTGATGTCGGGGTATTCCAAGAGGAAATCCCCCAGGATCGGCGACAGGAGGTTCACGCCGAAATCGGTGGCGACCGATACGCGCAAAAGGCCGGAAGGTGCCGATTGCATCGAGGTGACGAGCGCGTCCGCCTCGCCCGCGTCGTTCAGGACCCGGCGGGCGCGGTCGTAATAGGCCAGGCCAATCTCGGTCGGGGAGACGCGGCGGGTGGTGCGGTTCAACAGGCGCGCGCCCAGCCGCGCCTCAAGTGCCGAGACGTGTTTCGAGACGGCGGACTTGGAAATCCCCATCTTCTTGGCTGCATCGGTGAAGCCGCCCTGATCCACCACGGTGGCAAAGGCCTCCATCTCTGTCAGTCGATCCATTTTGTCCTCTTCGGGAACAGACACGCCGCTTTTGTCACACAGCTTTCACCGTCAATTCGGGCAGGATGGCGGCAAACGCGCGTCCGATCCGGGGTATTGTGGGGGATCGTTCATGGCACAGAAACGAAGGACCGGTGTTTCCGGTCGGCGAGCCCCCGCCCGAATCCGCGATTGTCCTGCGCGGAGAAAGGGTTTCGCTTCACGGTCGGCGGGAAAACGTTCCGGGATTATGCGCGTTCTGGCAGTGAATCGCCGCAGTATAGCAGCAATGTTGCCGGGGCATGGAATATCCTTCTGACCCCCACTAGGTAGGCATCGGGACGACAGAAACCTGGTGTTCCGACAATCGTGGACTGAAAAAGGAGACTTCCATGAAACGCTTTGCAATCCTCTTTGCGCCCGCCCTGTTCGCTTCGGCCGCCTTCGCGCAGACGACCCTGCCCGAAGTCGCGGACACCGACGGCAACGGCACCTGGTCGCTGGCCGAGCTTCAGGTGGTCTGGACGGATCTGACCGAAGACGGCTTCAAGGGGATCGATGCGAATGGCGACGCCGCGGTCGATCAGACCGAGTTGCAGGCAGCAGTCGACAACGGCGTGATCGCGGTTCCCGAGGCTTCGGGCGGCTGACGCCTGACGAAAGGCCGCTCGTCGATGACTTCGTCACTCCTCGCTTGAAAAGGCGAGGAGA
>JBIJDO010000408.1:0-2963 GCA_044344105.1 Tabrizicola sp. | reverse complement strand
GATGAAGACGATGAACCACATCCCGGCTCCGCGCGCCGGAACGGTCAAGCGCATCCTGGTCGAGGATGGGCATCCGGTCGAATACGGCGCTCCTCTGCTGATCATCGAATAAGGCCGGTCCCATGTTCGACAAAATCCTGATCGCCAACCGGGGAGAGATTGCGCTGCGCGTGATCCGTGCCGCCCGCGAAATGGGGATCACCTCGGTCGCCGTGCATTCGACCGCCGACGCCGACGCGATGCATGTCCGGATGGCCGACGAATCCGTCTGCATCGGCCCGGCACCCTCATCCGAGAGCTACCTTTCCAAGGCGGCGATCATCTCGGCCTGCGAGATCACCGGCGCGCAGGCGGTGCATCCGGGCTATGGGTTCCTGTCGGAAAACGCCGCCTTCGCCCAGGCGCTTGAGGACCACGGCATCACCTTCATCGGCCCGAAAGCGGAGCATATCCGCATCATGGGCGACAAGATCACCGCCAAGGAAACCGCGAAACAGCTTGGCATTCCGGTGGTTCCGGGGTCCGACGGCGGCGTTCCTGACCTTGAGACCGCAAATACCGTTGCCGCTCAGATCGGCTATCCGGTGATCATCAAGGCCACTGCGGGCGGCGGCGGTCGCGGCATGAAAGTTGCCAAGACACAAGACGATCTGGACATCGCGTTCCGCACGGCCCGCAGCGAGTCGAAAGCCGCCTTCGGGAACGACGAAGTCTACATCGAAAAGTACCTCCAGCGCCCGCGCCACATCGAAGTACAGGTCTTCGGCGACGGCAAGGGCGGCGCGGTGCATCTCGGGGAACGCGACTGCTCCCTGCAGCGGCGTCACCAGAAGGTCTTCGAGGAAGCCCCCGGCCCGGTGATCACCCCGAAGCTGCGGGAGGAGATCGGCAAGGTTTGCGCCGATGCGATGCGCAAGCTGCAGTACATCGGGGCCGGCACGATCGAGTTCCTGTATGAGGACGGCAAGTTCTACTTCATCGAGATGAACACCCGGCTTCAGGTCGAACATCCGGTGACCGAGGGCATCTTCGGGGTCGATCTCGTCCGCGAACAGATCCGTGTGGCCTCGGGGATGGACCTGTCGTTCACGCAAAGCGACCTCGTGATCAACGGTCATGCCATCGAGGTGCGGATCAACGCCGAGAAGATCCCCGGTTTCACGCCCTGCCCCGGCCGGATCACCCAGTTCCACGCGCCGGGTGGCCTTGGCGTGCGGATGGACTCTGCGATCTACGACGGCTACCGGATTCCGCCCTATTACGACAGCCTGATCGGCAAGCTGATCGTGCATGGCCGCGACCGGCCCGAGGCACTGGCGCGGCTGAAACGCGCGCTGGGGGAGTTGATCATCGACGGCATCGACACCTCGATCCCGCTCTTTCACCTGCTGCTGGCCGAACCCGACATCCAGAACGGCGACTACAACATCCACTGGCTGGAGAAGTGGCTGGAAAAGCAGTTCGCCTGAACTAGGGGGCGTCCCGAAACGGGCGCCCTTCCGCAAAAGTCTTCGAAGACTTTTGCAAAATCCTTCGAAGGATTTTGTAAGTGGACGAAGAGCTTGACCCCGACACGCTGCTTCGCGCCTATGCCATGGGGATCTTCCCGATGGCCGATGGCCGGGACGATCCGGAGATCCACTGGATCGACCCCCGCCGCCGGGGCATCCTGCCGCTGGACGGATTCCATCTGTCCCGCTCCCTCTCGCGCAGGGTCCGGTCGGGCAGCTACCGGGTGACCGCCGACGCGGCATTCGACGCGATCGTCGCGGCCTGCGCCGACCGGTCCGAAACCTGGATCAGCCACCGCATCCAGCGCCTCTATCTGCAGCTTCACCAGCAAGGACAGGCCCACAGCATCGAGGTCTGGGACGAGGACCGGCTTGCGGGCGGCGTCTACGGCGTCGTCCTTGGCGCGGCCTTCTTCGGGGAAAGCATGTTCTCCCGCGCGACCGACGCCTCCAAGGTCGCGCTTGCCCATCTGGTGCATCGGCTGAATGCCGGCGGCTTCCGCCTGTTCGACACCCAGTTCATGACACCGCATCTGGCCAGCCTTGGCGGACGGGAAGTGTCACGGGCCGAGTATCATCGCCGTCTGGCCGATGCCGGAGCGGCCGTCGCAACCTTTTTCCCCGACAGCTATTCGCCGTCACCCTTTGACGTCGCTTCGGGTGGCGCTTCGGGGGGCGCTTCGGGGGGCGCTTCGGGCAGCGTGCAGGACAGAACCCAGACGTCATAGCGCGGATGGTCCAGCGCGGACAATGCGGGGGAAGAGGCCAGCATCCAGCCGCTGAAGAGTTCCGTCTTGGTCGCCTCGTCCAGGATCGTCAGATGCGCCTCGGAATCGGAGGATGGGTTGCCGGTCGGATAGCGGCAATCGTCCAGCCGCACCACCAGCCGCCCGAATTTGGCGGTTTGACCCCGGCTCAGTTCCACGTCGCCGGTATCGCTGGTCAGCTTGTCCAGAAAACGCAGGGCACCGCCCTCCGCCTCGGTGAAATCCGGTCCGCTTGTTCCCTCTGCGGTATCCTGTGCGGAGACCGGAAGGGCAAGCACCATTGTCAGAAGCAGTGCCTTCATGGGGTTGCCGTGGTGTCTGCCGCCTGATCACCGCCGACGAATTTCAGCAGAAGCGTGATCAGGCTGACCGCGCCCTGGGTGTCCTCGATCTCGGCCCCCGGCTCCAGCGTCTCGAGCGCGCCACCGGGCAGGACCTCGACGAAGCTTCCACCCAGAAGCCCTTCTGAAGACACGAGAATCGACGAATCTGCCGGCAAGGCGACATCCCTGCGCATCGAGATCGTCGCATCGGCAAAGAAGGTCTCGGGGTTCAGCCGCAGATCGGTGACCGCACCGACCTTGACCCCGGCCAGACGCACGTCGGTTCCGACCCGCACGCCCTCGACCGACCGGAAGCTTGCGATCAGAGGATAGCCCTCCGCCTCGGACCCGAAACCGGCCCC
>JBIJDO010000059.1:0-10680 GCA_044344105.1 Tabrizicola sp. | reverse complement strand
CTGAGGACTCCGCGCCCGGCGCGCTTGCCCAACCCGAAACTGACAACTATCAACCCCAAGGACTCTCGTTATGAACGAGGGACGACCGGGGGGCAGGTCAAGGGGATTGATGCCGCTCAACCGCGTTAGACGACCGACAAATACAGTGGCGGCTAGTCGAAGAGTTCACCGGACAACAAGAATTCAGCCGCTGCTTCCTCCGACAAACCGCTTTAGGTGTTCAGTCCCGGCATCTGGTGGATCGGGTTTAGGATGAATTGATCTGGCTCTGATGTCCAGATTTTGCAGATGTATTCGTAGGGCGTGAGACCGCCGAGGGTCTTGAGCCTTCGGGCGAAGTTGTAGGCTGCGAGGAAGTCGGCCAGGTGGCTGCGCAGCTGGGCGTGGTCGTCGTAGTGGTAGCGCTTGACGGTGGCGTCCTTGATCGTGCGGTTCATGCGTTCGACCTGGCCGTTGGTCCACGGATGATTCGGCTTGGTCAGCCGGTGCTCGATGTCGTTCGCCGTACAGATCATGTCGAAGCGCATCGGCCGGGAGGTGATGGTGTTTCGGTTTCGGGGCTGTTCGGCGAACTGGATTCCATTGTCAGTGAGAATGGTGTGGACCTGATAGGGCACGGCTTCGAGCAAATGCTGCAGGAACTCCCAGGCCGTCTTTCTGTCAGCTGTTGCAACGAGTTGAGCGACGGCGAATTTGGCCGTCCGGTCTATGCCTACGAACAGGTATAGCTTGCCTTCAGCGGTCTGCACCTCGGCGATGTCGATGTGAAAGAACCCTATGGGGTAGCGCTTGAATCGCTGGCGCTTGGGCTTGTCGCCGTCGACCTCCGGCAGCCGCGAGATGTCATGACGCTGGAGACAGCGGTGCAGCGAAGAGCGGGTCAGGTGCGGGATCGTCGGCTGCAGGGCATAGAGGCAGTCATCCAGCGGCAAGAGGGTGTGCCGCCTGAATGCGACAACCATCGCCTCCTCGGCCTCGGTCAGAACGGATGAGCGCGGTTCCTTCGGCCCGGTTTTCTGGTCCTCGACCGTCGCCCGCTTCCGCCACTTCGCGACCGTCTTGGGGTTGATCCCGAGCTCCTTGCTCAACGCCGCGAGCGAAGCTTGCGATCGCTGTATTGCTGCTCGAACAGCGTGCGTGGTCGTGGCGCTCCCGTGACGAACTTGTCCCATGTGGCTTCCTTCCATTCCTGAGAAAGGATCGCACCATCAAACCGTGGGATCAAACACCTAGGGGAGCGGATGAATCAGCAAAGCGCCACTCGGACGAGATACACCGTCCCCTCCTTCACTCTCTGGCAATCGGACGACGCGAACCAGGTTTTCGCCGCGCTGGTACACACCCAGCTCCGCTTTGAGCAGCGCTTCCTCTGCTTGATCCACTTCCTCTGGTAAACGCCCACCCTGAACGAAGATTACGGGACGCCCTTCTTGGCGCACTGAGCTGGATAACAACACCGCCGAACGCGGCATGCGCGCCGTCGCCCTGGGAAGGAAGAACTATCTCTTCGTCGGGTCCGAGGCTGGCGGCAAGGCTGCGGCCATCGCCTACACCTTGATCGAAACGGCCAAGCTCAACGCTGTCGATCCAAACGCCTGGCTCGCCGACACCCTGGCCCGCATCCCAGACTACAAGATCACAAAGGTCGACGACCTGCTGCCCTGGCAATGGAACAGGTAGCGGTCAGACCGGACGGTTACAATCGAGCAGGTCATCGCCAAACTCAAGCACCTGCTCCGCAAGGCCGCCGAACGCACCAAGGAAGCCGTCTGGCGCAGGATCGGCTCGCTGCTCGACCAGTTCACACCGCAGGAATGCGAAAACTACATCAGAAACGCAGGATACGGCTCCGTGTAGGGTCATCCCGCTCTAATTTGCGCGGCGGGCGATCTCGTCCAGGGGAAGGGGCTCTGGCGCGTCGGGGGGCTGCGGCGACGGTGCCGGGCGCGCCTCCATCAGCGGAAGCAGATCGGCCAGACCCGTGGGGGCCGGGCTTGCCGCTGTGGGTTCACGCCACGAGAGCGTGTCGAAGCCACCACAGTTTTCGCAGACCGGCTGCCAGCCGACATGGATCGCCTGACACTTGTCGCAGACCCATTGCGCACCCCGGGGGGCGGACAGCGCCTTCGTGACCAGGTCGCGGACAACGGCATCATCGGCCCCCTCACCGCGCGAGATGGCGGCAAGGATCGCCAGCGCGCGCTGGGTCGGGTGGCGCGTCGCGACATCCTCCAGCGCACGGCGCGCGGCGGGAAAGTCTTCGGTCGCGACCAGAAGCTCGGCCAGAAGCATCTTCGTCTCGTCGCTGTCCGGACGCGCGCCGGTGAGGACGCGAAAGCGCTTGAGGCGGTCGGCGGCGGATTCGGTCGGCTCAAGCTCGGCGAAGGCCGCGGCCAGGTCAGGATGCGGCGATACCTCCCAGGCCTTCTTCAGAACACGGGTGGCGCTTTTCCGGTCGCCTTTGGCGAGATACCCCCGCGCCGCGAGCGTGGCTGCCGGAATGAGGTCAGGTGAGAGCCGGTTCGCCTCGATCGCCGCTTCGCGCGCATCGATGCTGGCGTCTTCGTCGAGGACCGTCCTGGCCTGCTGGAGCGCCAACACCGCATCGCGTCGCCGGTAGACGTCCTTGGGAAGCGCCCCGGACTTGAGCTTTGCTCCGAGCGTCTCGCGTGCGCCGGACCAGTCACCTGCATCCGATTGCAACTTCAGCAGGACGTCCTGGGTCTCGGCGTGCTTCGGTCGCAGCTGGAACGCCTTCTCGGCCAGCTTCAGGGCGACCTCGCGATCCCCGTCCGCCAGCTTCTGCTGCAGAAGGCCGCGCACCCCGACAAACCGGGTGGCGTCATCCTGCAAGAGCGCCTTGTAGGCTTCGGTGGCGCGCTTCCTGTCTCCGGCGGCCTCGGCGGCCTGCGCGACGAGGAGCGTGGTCAGCTCCGGCTTGCCCAGCAGCTTCTCGGCACTTTGCGCCCGAGCCAGCGCAATCCGCGCCTCGCCCGAAGCCAGCGCCATCATGCCTTCTGACAGCGCCTTGTAGCCCTTGCGCTCGCGGTTCCGGTCAAAGTAGCGCGAGATCGCGGTTTCATCACCGTTGAGAAACCGGAACGTAGCGCCCACAAGGCCGAGGACTTTCAGAAGAAGCCAGACCGCAAGGACGATCAAGAGACCTAGAACCACGGCTTGAACCGGTCCGATGGTAAACTCCCATCCCGCAACGACGATCCGCATGGTGGCGCCGGTCTCGGCCAGCTGGCCCGCAGCCAGCGCCAGAGCGGCGATTGCCACAACGAAGAGGATGACCTTTGTCAGCGACCAAAGCATCATTCACCCCGCGCCGACTGCAGGGCGGCCCTCGCGGCAAGGTGCGCTTGGGCGGCCTCAGACCAGGCTTCCAGAGGCGCGCGGATCGCCGGGTCCAGCGCTTGAAGCGCGGCAAGGGTGTCGGCGAGGCGGCCTTGGGACAGCGCAAACTCGGCACGGGACAGGACTGCATCGGGATCGCTGCCCTCGCGCGGGGAAAGCGACCGCGCGCCGGTTTGCGTGGCAAGGAAGTCCACAAGCCGGTCGCCCCAGCCGTCGGCGGTGCTCAGGTCGCGTGCAATGCGCAGGGCGTCGCGAGCAGCATCGGGAAACCCGTCCTGAAGCTGGTCTAGGGTCGGAACGCCGCGTTCCGCCAGAGGTCCAAGGGCCTCGGTCAGGGCCTGATCGTCCAGCGCCTGCAGTTCGGCCGCAAAGGGACCGCCCGAAGCGACGGCATCCGACAGGGCGTCCAGAGCGATCCCGCGGTCCGCTGCCGACTTCGCGGCGTCGGCCTCGGCTGTGCGCGTTCTGGCATCCCCCTCTGCGGCGTCCAGACGGGCCAGCGCTTCGTCAAGCTTGACCTGAAGGTCCGGGCCTGAGCCGGAGCCAGGACGGGCCTCGACACGGCCTTCCAGTTCGCTCAGCCTCGCAGCCAGGGCGGCGGTCGCGGCGTTGCTGTCGGCGGGCAGGGCGGTGATCGCCTCAAGCCGCTTTTCCAGGTCGTCCAGGCGCGACATGTCCATCTGCGGCGGCGCGGGGAGCGATTCCATCTTCGCCAAGCGCGACGCAAGCGCCGAAAGCTCTGCCTGCGCTGCGGAGTCCTGATCCTGAAGCCGGGCAACAGACTGGGACAGCGCGGCCAGATCGCCTGCGGCATCCGTAGGCGCAAGGCCGAACATATTGAAATGTGAAAGTGCGAAGCCACCCAGCGCCGCAATCGCACCACCAAGGAGAGGCCCGACCACGCCGGACCCTCGCGGCCGGACCGAGGTGGGCGGCAGGACAACCGCGGAATCGGGCGGCGGGGGCGGCTGCTCGGAAGGGTCTGAAGCCGGCAGCTCGGAAGGGTCAACCGAAGCTGGCATTGCCACTGCCTCGGTCGGGCCGGGGTCCGGCAGGGGATCCTTTCGGCGTGTCATGCTTTGGCCCTTTCCGTACTGGACTTACCTAAGCATTCGCGGACCGTCGGTTCAAGGTGGCGGTCCCGGACCGAGCAGGACCGCGACCGCGTCCAGCATGCTTTCGGCATCCGGTCTGGCGGCGACCTGAACGACAGCAGCGGAAAGCCGCGACAGGGCTGCGGAAACCGCAGGGCTCATCACCGCAAGGCACAGGCTGGCTTTGGCGTCGGAAGGCAAGGCGTCGGCGAAAAGTGCAGCACTTCTGGGCGAAAACAGGGTGATGACGACCCTCATGTCGCAGCGCAGAAGGCGGGCCGCATCCAGGGCAAGCGGCAGTGGCTCCTGATGGTAGGCGATCAGGGACTCCGTCTCGACTCCGGCCGAGGTCAGCCTTTCTTCCAGATCACCGCGCGCTTCCCGACCCCTGACATGTAGAAGCCTGCCCTGGCGGTGTCTGGCCAGAATGCTGGAGAACAGCGCATCCGCGTCTCCGTCGGCGGACATAGCGTCGAAGCCGGACGCGCGCGCCGCAGCAGAGGTCTTCCTGCCGACGCAATATGCAGTTGCCGGACCGGTCAGACCAAGTCGCCGCGCAGCCTCGACGCCGTGAACCGAAGTGAAGATCAGCCCCGTGAACGCGCCGGGTCGAACGGGCGGCGAGAGGAACCTGATGGCCATAAGCGGGGCGACCACCGGACAAACCCCGGCACCGAAGCGCGCAGAAAGTGCAGCGGCAAAGCCATGGGCCTCGGCCAAGGGTCGGGTGACCAGCACCGGAACGCCGACCGCCCCCGGTCCGGAGGGATCGGATTGTTTCGCCATGTCCATGGTGATACCTGCCGATGACCCTTCTTGCAACGGCGGCCATGGATCGGACCCTGACCCTCTTGGGCATCGAATCGAGCTGCGACGACTCAGCTGCGGCGGTCGTTCGCGCCCGGCCGGATGCCTTGCCGGAGATTTTGTCATCGGTGGTTGTCGGCCAGTCCGGCCTGCACGCAAGTTTCGGCGGCGTGGTGCCGGAGATCGCCGCACGCGCCCATGCCGAGCGCCTGGATGGCTGCGTCGAAGAGGCCCTGAAGCGAGCCGGGCTTGGTCTTGCCGATCTGGACGCCGTCGCCGTGACCGCTGGGCCGGGTCTGATCGGAGGCGTCCTGTCCGGCGTGATGCTGGCGCGCGGGATCGCGGCCTCACGAAATCTTCCGCTCGTCCCGGTCAACCATCTGGCCGGGCACGCCCTTACCCCCCGACTTACGGACGCCGTGGCCTTTCCCTATGTCATGCTTCTGGTTTCCGGTGGCCATTGCCAGTTTCTTCTGGTCGAAGGGGTCGGCAGCTATCGGCGCCTTGGCGGGACGATCGACGATGCGCCGGGAGAGGCGTTCGACAAGACGGCGAAACTTCTGGCCCTGCCGCAACCCGGCGGCCCGGCGGTGGAAGCCGAGGCCGAACATGGTGATCCGGACCGGTTCCGGTTTCCAAGGCCGCTGCTTGACCGGACGGGCTGCGACATGTCCTTCTCGGGCCTGAAGACCGCGCTTCTGCGGTCCCGCGATGCGCTGGTGGCCGCGCAAGGGGGGATCACGGTACGGGACCGCAACGACCTTTGCGCGGGATTTCAGACCGCCGTTGCCGAGGTTCTGGCCGTGAAGACAGAGCGCGCGCTGGCGATGGTGGAAGGCTGTCACCCGGTGGCGCTTGCCGTGGCCGGCGGGGTTGCCGCCAACCAGGCGATCCGCATCCGGCTTGAGGCGGTCGCCGACCGGGCAGGCATCAGGTTCCTGGCGCCGCCGCAAAGGCTTTGCACCGACAATGGCGCGATGATCGCCTGGGCGGGGCTGGAGCATCTGCGGGCGGGCGGGCGGGCGACGTCGGATTTCGCGGCACGCCCCCGGTGGCCGCTGGACGAAACGGCTCCGGCGCTGCTTGGGTCCGGAAAGAAGGGCGCAAAGGCATGATCGGCATCGCAGGCGCAGGGGCGTTCGGGACCGCAATGGCGGTTGCGCTTGCCAGGGGCGGTCGAACCGTCAGGCTTTGGGCCCGCGACCCGGTGACGGTGCAGACCCTCAGGCAGACCCGCCGCAACGACGCAGCCCTTCCCGGCGTGAGCCTGCCGGACGCCGTCACCCTGCATTCCGAGCTGTCGGAGCTTTCGGCTGCGGCGGTTCTGCTGCTGGCGGTTCCGATGCAGTCTCTGGGGCCGCTCCTGGACCAGCATCCGGAAATCGACGCGCGACAGATGCTTGTTGCCTGCTGCAAGGGTCTCGATCTTGTGACGCTGCGCGGGCCGGTGGCCTTGATCGAGGGCCGCCGTCAGGGGTGCCGCGCGGCGATCCTGACCGGACCCAGCTTTGCCGCCGACATTGCAAGAGGCCTGCCGACAGCCCTGGCACTGGCGATGACAGGAAACAGCGATGCCCTGCAGGAGTTGCTTTCGACTGCCACCCTGCGTCTTTACCGTACCGACGACGTGAAAGGGGCGGAACTGGGTGGGGCGCTGAAGAATGTTGTCGCCATTGCAGCCGGGGCCGCCATCGGTGCCGGTTTGGGCGACAGTGCCCGGGCCGCGCTGATGACGCGCGGCTATGCCGAAATGGTCCGCCTTGCCACCGCAATGGGCGCGCGGGCCGAGACTCTGGCGGGCTTGTCGGGCCTCGGCGACCTGGTGCTGACCTGCACATCCGAACAGTCCCGGAACTTCCGGTTCGGGCGGGCGCTCGGGCAGGGGAAGCCGTTCGATCCGGCAGTGACCGTCGAGGGCGTGGCGACGGCCCGCGCCGTAGTCCGGCTGTCCGGAGACCTCGGGATTGAAATGCCGGTAACCGCCATGGTTGAAGCGCTTGCCTCCGGCGGGATTGCGCTGAAGGATGCTGTCGATGTGCTGATGAGCCGACCCCTGAAACAGGAATGACCATGCGCTATGCCCTGATCTGTCTTGATCGACCCAACGCCCTGCAGACCCGGGTCGAGAGCCGTCCGGCGCATCTGGAATATCTGCAGTCTTCGGGCGTTGTCGAACAGGCGGGCCCGTTCATCGACGCGGCAGGCCAGATGTGCGGCAGTCTCATCGTCCTGAATGTCGACACCCGCGGGGAGGCCGAGGCCTGGGCCGCTGCGGATCCCTATGCGAAAGCGGGTCTCTTCGCCTCGGTCATGATCCAGGAATGGAAGCGGGTGATCGGATGAACCACTGGCTGTTCAAATCCGAGCCGGACGTCTGGGGCTGGGACCATCAGACCGCCAAAAGTGACGCCGGGGAAGAGTGGCACGGCGTCCGCAACTATCAGGCCCGCAACAACATGCGCGCCATGAAAGTCGGTGACCTGGGGTTCTTCTACCATTCGAACATCGGCAAAGAGATCGTCGGGATCGTCGAGGTCTGCCGCGAAAGCCAGCCGGATTCGACGACGGACGACCCCCGCTGGGACTGCGTCATGATCAAGGCGGTCAGGCCGTTGCAACGCGCGGTCAGCCTTGACGAATGCAAGGTCACGCCCGGTCTGGAAAGCATGGTGCTGGTCAACAACACCCGCCTGTCCGTACAGCCGGTCCGCGCGGAAGAATGGGCGATCATCTGCCGCCTTGGTGGAATCGATCCGTAACGGCTACCTGCGCCTGAGATAGACGTAGAATGCGCCCGCGCCGCCGTGTTTCAGATGCGCTTCCGCGACCTGTTGCACGACGGGTCCAAGGGGCGGCAGATGCAGCCAGTGCGGCACCTGGTGGCGCAATGCCCCGATCCGCTGCGGGATCGGACCGTGATCCTCGCGCCACTTGCCCTTGCCGGTGATCACCAGGACAAGGCGCAGGCCTGCGGATTGCGCGTTCAGGACAAACCGGATCAGTTCGGGATGCGCCTCGGCAAGGGTCATGCCGTGCAGGTCGATCCGGGCTTCCGGTGCCAGCTTGCCGCGGGTCATGCGGGCATGGGTGCCCGCGTCCATCCGCAACGGGGTATCGGCCAGACGATCCACCAGCGATCCGGCGAGGTCGCGCCGTTCGGGACTGCGGAGCTTTTCGCCCAGCGCGAAGGCAGGAAGTCGGGGCTTCGGGGGCGCAAGTGCCGCAGGCTCGGCGGCGGTGCCAGCCTCGGACGGCTCGAGCGGGCGGGGCACGCCTGCGCGCATCGGGCGTGCGGTCCGGGCGACGGTGCGCCAAAGTTCTTTCTCTTCGGGCGAAAGGGGCCTGCGGCGCGGCACTTTGCTCAGCCGCCTTCCAGAAGCGCGAAGGCACGTTCGATCGGCAGCAGAACAACCATGCGTCCGCCGTCCTTGACGATGCCTGCCGCCTGTCCTGCATCCGCCCCCGTGCCGAAGAAGATGTCGGCCCGCTGCATCCCCTTGATCGCACCGCCCGTGTCCTGTGCGACCATCAGGCTGCGGATCGGGCGGCGACCGTCCTTCTCGATCCAGACCGGTGCCCCAAGCGGCGTGAACTTCGGGTCGATGGCGACCGACCGCATCGTGGTGATCGAGCGTCCCATTGCGCCGATCGGGCCGTCTTCGGGGTTCAGCGTCCCGATCTTGCGAAAGAAGACATAGGACGGATTCGTCTGTAGAAGCAGGCGCCCAGCGCCGGGGTTGCTGCGCACGTAGCTGGCGATTTCCGGGGCCGAGACCTGATCCATCGAATGCGTGCCGCGCCGGACCATTTCCTGGCCGACGGAGCGGTAGGGCTGGCCGTTCGCCCCGGCATAGCCGACCCGCATCACGGACCCGTCGGTCAGGCGGATGCGGCCCGATCCCTGGACCTGCAGGAAATAGACATCGACCGGATCGTCAAGCCAGGCCAGCTCCAGCCCGCGTCCCGCGATGGCACCATCTTCGATGGCCTGACGGGAATGGAAAGCCACCCCCTCGCGTAGTTCGGGCGGGCGGCGATAGATCGGGTACCTGAAACGCCCGGTCCGTTCCAGCGACCCTTCAAGCTCGGGCTCGAAATAGCCGGTGAACAGCGCCGGGGGCGAACCGACGACCACGGGCTTGAAGAAAAGCTCGAAAAAGCTTCGGGCCGAAGCCGTGTCCTGCGGGACGTCGGCGGCAACCGCGCAGACCGGTCGCCAGTCCGGCTGGTCGATCAGGTCACAGGTGCGCAGAAAGGTGACCAGAGCAGCGAGGTGATCGTCATCCCGCCAGCCGTCCAGCGTCTCGAAATCCAGAACCTCTGCAGAGCCGGGCCCCCCGATCATCAGGGCCGCCACGACCGGAAGGATGCCGAAACGCCGACCCATGCCAACGCGGTCAGTCGCCGGTCGCGACCAGCTGCCAGTTCGGATCGTCCGAGCCCATCTGGCGGGCGAATGTCCAGATGTCGCGCGTCTTCTTGATCGCGCTCTTGCTTCCCTCGACGATCTCCCCGGACTTGTTGCGCACCACATAGGTCTGCTCGGCGACAAAGCGGACCGCGATCTCGGCAAGCTTGGTGTCCGCGTTGAAGGTGGCGTCGTTCAGGGCAAGTTCCTTCATTCCGACGAAGCTCGCCTCGACCGTCAGCCCCTCGCGCTCCCGCGCGGCGATCGCCTCGGCAAAGCCCGCCTCGACCTCGTCGGCCAGAAACGGTCGTATCTTGTCAAGTTCGCCCTTCTCGAAGGCCATCAGGATCATCTCATAGGCACCGCGGGCTCCGTCCAGGAACGTGCGCACCGCAAACCCGGGCTCGACCGTCTTCATGGCGGCCAGGGCCTTTGCCGCCGAAGAGCCCTCGGCCACGTGATCGGTGATGTCGCGATCCGCGCCGCCTTCGATCACCTCGAAATCGCGCCGGACGCGCGGGCGGACATCCTCCAGCGGAACCGCGGGTTTCTCGAAGCCGTCTCTGGTCCCCAGAACGGAGCGCAGCTTGAGGATAAGAAAGATCGCGATCCCGGCAAGCACCAGGAGTTGGATCAGGGACCCGTTCATTGCTGACCTCTGGACTCTTGTTGTTCGGTGCGGATTGTGCACTCCTTGCACTTATGTAGGGTGGGGCCTTGGCGAAGTCTACCTCGCCAAGGCAACCAGGACCGGAAGGAGTTCGGCAATGTGGATTTTACTGGCGATCCTGGTGGTCCCGTTCATCGAGATTGCGCTCTTTGTGACACTGGGTGCGAAACTTGGTCTATGGCTGACCCTGGCCTGGGTCGTTCTGACCGGTGCGTTCGGGATCGTCGTGCTGAAGGGCGTGGCGATGCTGGGCATCGACCAGATGGCCATCGGCATCCGCGACGAGCTGCGCAATCCTCTGTCGCCGCTCGCGAACCGCTTTCTGGTCGGGATCTCCGGGC
>JBIJDO010000406.1:0-2971 GCA_044344105.1 Tabrizicola sp. | reverse complement strand
ACAAGGACGCCATCGGGCCGGCCATCGAAAAGGCCGTTGCCGAAGGCATCCCGATCGTCGGCTACGACCGCCTGATCGAGGACGACCGCACCTTCTACCTGACCTTCGACAACGTCGGCGTCGGCCGGATCATCGCCGAGTCGGTGTTCGCCGTGGCCCCGAAGGGCAATTACGCGATCATCAAGGGCGACCCGGGTGACCCGAACACCGGCTTCCTGCGTCAGGGCATGGAAGAAGTGATCGGCGCTGCCGTGGCTGCGGGCGACATCGTGATCGTCGGCGAAGCGAACTCGGACGGCTGGAAGCCCGAGAACGCCCAGAAGAACATGGAGCAGATCCTGACCGCCAACAACAACGCCGTGGACGCCGTTCTGTCGCAGAACGACGGCATGGCCGGTGGTGTGGCTGCTGCGCTGGCCGCTCAGGGCCTGAACGTTCCGCTGGGTGGCCAGGATGGCGACATGGCCGCGATCAACCGCGTTGCCCGTGGCACGCAGACCGTCTCGGTCTGGAAGAACGCGCGTGACCTTGGCAAGGCCGCTGGCGAAGTTGCAAACCTGCTGGCTGACGGCACCGCTATGGACGCGATCCCGGGTGCGGGCAAGTTCTCGGGCGGCGAGAAGGGCGTGGAGATGAATGCGATCCTCCTCAACCCGACCCCGATCACCAAGGAGACGCTGAACCTGGCGATCGATGCGGGCCACATCACCAAAGAGCAGGCCTGCGAAGGCGCGATGCCTGACGTCGCTGCCTGCCAGTGATCTAGGCTGAAGTTCCGGCGCTGTCCCAAAGGGGGCGGCGCCGGTTCCCCTTCCTGGCAGGTCGTCCGTCGCCCCGGTGAGGGCGCGAAAAGCGCGCAGTTGCGTGCACGGCACCGGCACAGCCCTACCCCTCTCAGGCTGGACGTGGACATGACCGACACATCCCATTCCCCGACATCCCAGGCGCCGAACGAGCCGGGCTTTGCCCGTTTCCTGCGCGCGACCGAGATCGACCCGCGCCTTCTGGGCATGGTCGGCGCGCTCTTGCTGATCTGGGTCGCCTTCGAAGCCTATTCGACCTTTGTCCTTGGCCGCCCCTCGCTGCTTCTCGGCGCGTCCCAGGCCGAGGCGAACGGCTTTCTGACCCCGCGCAACCTGTGGAACCTGTCGGTCCAGACCGCCTATATCGGCATCATGGCCACGGGGATGGTTCTGGTCATCATCACCCGCAACATCGACCTGTCGGTCGGGTCGATCATGGGCATGGTCGGGATGTACATGGGCCTGTTGCAGGTCGAATATCTGACGCCCGCGCTTGGCCTTGGCCACCCGGCGATCTGGATCATCACGGTGATCTTCGGCATCGCGATGGGTGCGCTGATCGGGGCGTTCCAGGGCGTCCTGATCGCCTATCTTTCGATCCCGTCCTTCATCGTCACGCTGGGCGGGCTCCTCGTCTGGCGCGGAGCGGCGTTCCTGGTCGCCGGGGGCAAGACGATCGCGCCGATGGACGACACCTTCGCGCTGATCGGCGGCGGGTCCTTCGGGGCGCTCGGCAAGACCGGAAGCTGGATCTTCGCGGTGATCGCCTGCGTCTTCGTGGTCTGGGCCTTCCTGAACGGCCGCACATCGCGCAAGAAACACGGCTTTGCGCTGCGCCCGGTCTGGGCCGAGACCTTCGTGATCGGCCTGGTCTCTGCCGTCATTCTTGGCGCGACGGCGGTCGTCAATTCCTACGTCTGGCCGACCGGCAACATCCAGAAATACTATGCCTCCCTCGGGCAGGAGGTTCCGGCCTGCGCGCAGAAGGGTGGCGACATCTACACCGATGTCTGCGCCACCTTCGGCCACGGCTTCGCCTATCCGGTGCTGATCATGATCTTCGTCGCCATCGCCATGACCATCCTGATGACCCGCACCCGGTTCGGCCGCTATGTCTTCGCCATCGGCGGCAATCCCGAGGCGGCGGCGCTGTCCGGCATCAACACCCGTGCGATGACGGTGAAGATCTTCACCCTGATGGGCGGTCTGGCCGGGATCGCCGCCGTCATCGGTGCCGCCCGCCAGAACAGCGCCACCAACGCGATGGGCAACCTGGACGAGCTTTACGTCATCGCCGCCGCTGTCGTCGGGGGCACTTCGCTGGCCGGGGGCGTCGGCACGATCTACGGCGCGATCATCGGGGCGCTGATCCTGACCAGCCTGCAGACCGGCATGGTGCTGATCGGCTTCGGTGACGGGTCCTACCAGCGCATCGTGATCGGCATTGCGCTGGTGTTGGCCGTCTGGCTCGACATCGTTTACCGCAAACGCATCAAGTGAGGGGCCCAAGATCATGGTAGACAGAACCGGAACCCCGCTTGTCGAACTGCGCGACATCTCGATCGCCTTCGGCGGCATCAAGGCGGTCGATCATGTCACGGTCGACCTCTTCCCCGGCGTGGTCGTGGGCCTTCTGGGCCACAACGGCGCGGGGAAATCGACGCTGATCAAGTGCCTCTCGGGCGCGTACCAGAAGGACAGCGGGCAGATCCTCATCAACGGCCAGGAGGTCGAGATCAAGGATCCCCGCGACGCCCGCGCCCAGAACATCGAGACGATCTACCAGACGCTGGCGCTTGCGGACAATCTGGATGCGGCGTCGAACCTGTTCCTCGGGCGCGAGCTGGTGAATGCCTTCGGCTTCGTCGACGAATCGAAGATGGAGGCCGAGACCCGCAAGATCATGGGGCGGCTGAACCCGAACTTCCGCAAGTTCAATGTGCCGGTGAACATGCTGTCGGGCGGTCAGCGCCAGTCGGTCGCCATCGCCCGCGCGGTCTACTTCAACGCGAAGATCCTGATCATGGACGAACCGACCGCCGCCCTCGGGCCTCACGAAACCCAGATGGTGGCAGAACTGATCCAGGAGCTGAAGGCGCAGGGCCTGGGCATCTTCCTGATCGAGCATGACATCCACAACGTGATGAAGCTCTGCGACCGGGCCTCGG
>JBIJDO010000405.1:0-2975 GCA_044344105.1 Tabrizicola sp. | reverse complement strand
CAATGATGATGAAAACCGCCCTTCTGGGCGCGGTGGCCGCCCTGGGCCTGGCCCCGGCCGCCTTTGCCGAGCGCGGCGCGGATGGCGAGGTCAAGCTCACCTTTCCGCAGGCCGTGTCGATCATGAACCCCTATCTCTCGGGAGGCACCAAGGACATCTATGCGTCGTCCATGGTGCTGGAGCCGCTGGCGGGTCTCGACCCGAATGGCGTCCTGATCCCCAAACTGGTCACCGAGATTCCGACGCTGGAAAACGGCGGCGTGTCGGAAGACCGGACCTCGATCACCTGGAAACTCCTGCCGGATCTGAAATGGTCGGACGGCACGCCCGTGACTGCGGATGATGCGGTCTTCACCTGGCAGTACTGCACCCATCCCGAGGGCGGCTGCAGCCAGGCCACCAAATACGAAGGCATCGCTTCGGTCGAGGCTGTCGATCCCGCGACGATCAAGGTGACGTTCTCCGGCCCGAAAGCGAACCCCTACACCGCATTCGTCAGCGCGCTGTCGCCGGTCCTGCAGAAAGCCCAGTTCGAGGCCTGCCTCGGCGCTGCGGCCCCGACCTGCACCGATGCCAACAACATGCCGATCGGCACCGGCCCGTTCAAGGTCACCGGATTCACCGTCAACGACACCGTGTCGATGGCGATGAACGAGAATTATCGCGATCCGGCGAAACCGGCCTTTGCGACGGCTGTGATCAAGGGCGGCGGCGATGCCGAAGGCTCGGCCCGCGCGGTGATGGAAACCGGCGAGTTCGACTATGCCTGGAACACCCAGATCCCGCCGGATGCCCAGGCCGCGATGGCTGCGGCCGGCAAGGGCAAGTTCGTCGTCGCCTTCGGCACCCTGGTCGAGCGGCTGGAGATGAACACCACCGACCCGTCGCCCGACCTGCCGGAAGGCGAACGCTCGACCGCCAAGCATCCGCACCCGATCCTGTCGGACATCAAGGTGCGGACCGCGTTGTCCAAGGCCATCGACCGGTCCATCCTGGTCGAAGTCGGCTACGGCGCGGGCGGCAGGCCGACCTGCAACGTGATCCCCGGGCCGGAAGGCTGGGCTTCGGAGAACGAAGGCTGCATCGCGCAGGACATGGAGGGGGCGAAGGCTCTCTTGGAGGAAGCGGGCTGGACCGACAGCGACGGTGACGGCATCCGCGACAAGGACGGCAAGAAACTGTCGATCCTGTACCAGACGACCGTCAACCCGATCCGCCAGGACTTCCAGGCGCTGATCAAGGACTGGTGGACGGAACTGGGCGTCGAAGTGGAGCTGAAGGCCATCGACCCGGGCGTGTTCTTCGGCGGTGACCCGGGCTCGCCCGACACGTTCCAGAAGTTCTACGCCGACGTCGAGATGTACGCCAACAACTCGGAAAGCCCGGACCCGGAAAGCTATCTGGGCCAGTACCAGTGCAAGAACGCGCCGACCCCGGAAAGCCAGTGGCAGGGCGAGAACATCAACCGTTTCTGCACGCCGGAGTACGACGCGCTCTACGCGACGCTTGCCACCACGACCGACATGGCCGCGCGGCAGGACATCGCCAAGAAACTGAACGACATGGTGACGAAGGACAGCATGATCGTGGTTCCGCTGGTGCATCGCGGCACGCTCTCGGCGCATTCCAATGCGCTGGGTGGTGTGCAGATCAACGCCTGGGATTCGGAGCTGTGGAACGTCGCGGACTGGTTCCGCGTCAAGTGACCTGATCCTCGCGGGGCCGGTGATCCGGCCCCGCGACCCCTTTCCTTCGGCTCCGGGGAGCCCCGTGCATGCTCACCTTCACGCTTCGCAGGCTCCTCCTTGCCATTCCGACGCTTCTGGTCATCAGCCTGGTGATCTTCCTCCTCGTGGACCTCGCACCCGGCTCGCCGATGTCCGAGATTCCCCTGACCGTGCCCCCCGATGTCCGCCAGAAGATGATCGAGGCGCTCGGGGCCGATCAGCCGGTCTTCTTCCGCTATGTCCTCTGGCTCCGGCAGTTCTTCTGGGTCGAACCCGCCGCCCTTATCGACGGCTGGTTCGGGACGACCTGGTCGGAAGGCGAACAGCGCATCCTGTCCTGGCAGTCGCGCAGCCCCGTCTTCACCATCATCGGCCAGCGCCTGCCGCAGACCCTGACCGTGATCGGTACCGCCTATCTGGTCGGCATCCTGATCGCCGTGCCCATCGGCATCTACTCGGCCTACCGGCAATACAGCTGGTTCGATCAGGCCGGAACGCTGTTCGCGATGATCGGCTTTTCCGTGCCGACCTTCTTTTCCGGCACGCTCTTCATCATCGTCTTCGCGGTCTGGCTTGGCTGGTTTCCGACCAAGTACGACACCCAGCTGGCCGTGACCGATTGGGAAAGCTTCCTGAAACAGGCCAGGCAGATGGCCCTGCCGGTGATGACGCTGGGCCTGGCCAACGCCGCCGCGATCAGCCGCTACATGCGGTCCTCGATGCTGGACAACATGGGGATGGACTATGTCCGCACCGCCCGCGCCAAGGGCCTGTCGGAACGCACCGTCGTGCTGAAACACGTCCTGCGGAATTCGCTGATTCCGGTCGTCACCGTCATCGCGCTTGGCATTCCGTCGATCTTCGGCGGTGCGATCATCACCGAGAATCTCTTCGGGGTGAACGGCATCGGAGCTGCCCTCATCGGAGCGATCAATGCCAGCGACATCCCGATGGTCCAAACACTCGCCTTCATCTTCGCGGTGCTGATCGTCCTCTTCAACTTGATCGCCGACATCCTGTACGGCCTGCTCGATCCCCGGATCCGCTATGACTGACGCGAGCGCCGCACAACCGAAACCTGCCAGCCAGTTGCGCGACGTCTGGACCCAGTTCCGCACTCACAAAGGCGCGCTCTTCGGGCTGATAACCCTTGGCATTCTGGTCGTCGCCGTGCTGATCGGCCCCTACCTCTGGGTGCCCGAGAAACTGTCGGTGGCCGAAGCGATCAAGCTGAAGAACCAGGGGCCA
>JBIJDO010000403.1:0-2991 GCA_044344105.1 Tabrizicola sp. | reverse complement strand
CCGAGGCGGGGATGCTGACCCTGGTCTCGGGCCTCGCGCCGCATTTCCGTGCGCTGCGGGACCGGCCCGCCTGTGCCCTGATGCTGGGCGAGGTCGCGGGCAAAGGCGATCCCCTGACCCATCCGCGCCTGATGATCCGTGCCCGGGCCAGCTTTGTGGCACCCGATGACCCTGCCCGTCCCGGCATCCGCGACCGCTGGCTGCAGCGGAACCCGAAGGCGCGGGTCTACATCGACCTCACCGATTTCGCCTTTGTCCGGCTGGTGCCCGTCTCGGCGCTTCTGAACGGCGGCTTCGCCCGCGCCTTCCACATCTCACCCTCCGACCTGTGAAGACGGGCGGCCCCGAAGGACCGCCCGCGTCACTTTTGCCCCTAGGGTCGCCGCTCAGGCCGGCACGTCCATCCGCAGGGTGACCAGCGCCTTGCCGCGCACCGCCTCGCCCCATTTCAACTGCGCCTCGTTGCCGGTGACCCCCGTCCCCGGCAACGCATGCGGGAAGACGTAGCGCCCGGCATTGGCCGCCGTGGTGACCGGCCCTTCCGGCGCGACGGCCGTCACCGTCCGGATGCGCCCGCCAAAGGGCACGAACCCGCCCGCGCTGACGTTCCAGGTGTCGGCGGCCGTGTTCTGGGTATGGGTCACCAGCACCGGGTTCATGATCCACTGCCCGACATTGTTGAAACTGTTCCCCTCGACCCGGACGTTCCGCGACTGGGCAAAGTCCAGCGACGCGATCGAGGTGTCCACCATGTCCACCCGGTCGACGACCGCGCCGAAGACCCGGAAGCTGTTCGACACCAGCGAGAAGCCGCTGATGAAATGCCCTGATCCGTAGGGCTTGATCACCACCCAGCGGAAGGCCGAGTTGGTGCCCGACGCGATGAACACGTTGCCGACGATGTTGAGGCCCCCGAACGAGAACTCGCCGTTCTCCTGCGGTTCGGCATCATGCTCGTTGCCCCATTCGATGAAGCAGTTGTCGACGTAGTTGCCGGTCAGGATGGTCGAAACGTTGGTCTGGGTGAAGACGATCCCCGCCCGCCGGATGCCCGCCGTCTCGTCATCGCCCTGGAAGAAGTGGTTGGCGTGGATCAGGTGGCTCGTGCCATTGATGATCGCGAAATGGGCAAAGCGGACGATCCGGTTGTTGCGCAGCTTGGTGTCGTTGCCGTTGATGTTCAGCGCAATCGTCGTGCGGTCGCCCACCGCCAGCTGCTGTTCGTTCGACAAGAACTGGCACATGTCGACGAACATGCCCTGGCACCCGGTCCCGATCGAGGTGATGCCCCGGTCCAGCGGGCGGTTGAACGAACAGGACACGAAGCGGTGCGTCGAGCCCGTCACCGGCAGCATGACGCCAGACGCGATGCCGAGGCAGTTGAACTCGATGTCCTCCAGCTCGAACCGCGACAGAAGGTCAAAGCCGGAAAAGTCCAGCATGTACTTGAAGCGGCGGAACGTATAGGGCCGCGTCCCCGCCGCGCCCCACAGGGGCTGGCTCAGCTCCAGCGTGCCCGCCGCCACGTTCTTCGACCGGACATAGACCTCGCGGCCGACCCCGGTGCCGACGACCAGCGACCCCACCGGAATGGTCGCGACATTCGCCACCCCGGTCAGCGTCAGGTTGTTCGACGGGGCATAGGTCGCGACCGACGTGAATTCCTCCGTCGTCCAGGCCGGATCCGCCACCGCGTTCAAGGACCCGTTCCGCAGCACCCGGCGGGTCGAGAAGCTCGACACCCCGGCCAGGCCTGCCACGTCGATCGGACCCGTTAGATCGACGCGCCGACCGGACAGGTCCAGCGTGACATAATCGGTGAAGTAGAACAGCGACTGCAGCGCGCGGCGAAAGCCCTCCAACTCGCTCCCGAACGCCTGGCCATAGGTATCAAGGTCAAAGTTCCGCGTCAGCGTCAGCTTGCGGTTCGACGGCATCGAGACCGTGCCCTCGAACCGGATACGGCTGTTGATCGTCACATCGCTGGTCAGCCGGAACACCCCGGACGGCACCAGGATCTCGCGCCCCGCCGCCGCCGCATCGGCCGCAAGGAAGGCCGGGGCATCGTTGGTCGACCCGTTGCCCAACGCGCCGAAGTCGCGCACGTCGACCCAGTCCATCAGCTTGCGGATGAAGATGTTGGTCACGTCCTCGACCACGATGTCGTCGATCCGGACCACGCCGCCATTCGCGCCGGTCAGGTCAAGACCCACATGGGCATAGACCGCCTGCAGCGTCCAGGGCAGGTCCACCCCCGTCCGGTTTGCGGGCGAGATGATCGCGCTGACCGTCACCACCTGGCCGTAGGACGTGAGTGCCACCGAGGCCCCGGTCTCCGGCAGGGCCACCACGTTCTGCCCGCTGACATCGCCCGCCCAGGCCGCAATCCGGACCGACGGCAGGTTCCCCGACACCGCCTTCACCCGCGCCGTCACCCGCAGATAGAGGCCCGGCTGGATCGGCGTCTGCGCGAAGGACCGCAGCTTCTGCGTGGCGTCGATCTTCTGCAGTTCCAGGCAGCCGGCAAAATCCTGGTCATTGCTGACAAGGGCCGCATTCGCCTGGCCCTGGTACGACCCCGATCCGGGCGTCCCGTTCTCGCGCGACCACAGGTTCAGCCCTGCCGAAAACGGCGGCGGCATCAGCACCAGCCCGTCAGTGATAGCCTTGTTCATCGTCGATTTCCCTTGCCTCGCTTCGCGCCGCTGGCCCAGGCATCGATGGGTCGGGGATGCCCCCCGACAAACCGCGCCGCCATGGGGCCAATGGGGTAGCAAGAAGGGCTTAACCGCGGCTCTTGGCCCCGCGCGCAAAAGCACCGTCCGGCGCAACACCGCGTCGCGCACAGAACTGCTCTGATCGACTTTCAAAGAAACCTCCCTCCCCCCGCTGTGGGGGAGGGATGGGGGGGGCCTTGGGACTGGTGTCGGAAAGGCTCTCTCAGACACCCACATCCGGCGCGGGCAACAACTGCACCGCGTTGATCTGCCA
>JBIJDO010000402.1:0-2994 GCA_044344105.1 Tabrizicola sp. | reverse complement strand
ACCCAGGCGCAGATCCAGGCGCAGCCCTCGGGCCTGAAGCCGTCGGTCGAACGGAAGATCGACGAGATCGCCGCCTCGACGAAAGAGGCGCAGACCGTGCTCGCCACCTTTACCTCGCGCCGGGACGCCTCGCTGTCGGTGCCCTCGGCAGACCGCAAGGCGACGCTGGTCACACCGCAGGCCGAAGCCACGGACGAGGAACCCAGCCTTGCGCTTGGCACGCCCCCCGAAGACTTCCGTCCGCCTCTGTCGGTGGCCGATTTCATCCGTGCCCTGCAGTTTCCCGAAACCGCCGAGGACAAGGAAGGCTTCCGTGCGCTTCGGCTTGCGCTGGAAGACCGCACCTCCGCCAAGCTGATCCGTGCGGCGCAGGACGTGCTGACGCTTCTCAGCCAGGACGGCATCTATGTCGACGACCTGCAGCCCGACCTCTGCCATCCTGCCCTCTGGCGGCGCTTTTCTGGCGGGGAACGCGGCCGGTCGATCGCGGCCCTGGGCGGCATCCGCGACCGGGCTTCGCTGGCCCTGACCGCCGCGCGGATGAAGTCCGATCCGGTCTTCCGCGACGCCGCCCACCATTTCCTGCGCAGCTTCGACAAGACCTTCGTGGCGTTCGAGCCGAACGCGACCGATGCCGAACTGGCAGACCTTGCCGACACCCGGACCGCACGGGCCTTCATGCTGTTCGGACGCGTGACGGGAACCTTCGACTAGCCGTCCAACCGACTGGGGCAGCTCGGAATGTTCTTTTCTGCAGGTAGCCGAAGATGGAACAGTATTCCTAAGTGTCGCGCCCATCCCGCAAGGGGATGAAACTCTGTTCCGTTTCGCCTATCTTCGCCTTCAGACCGATCTCCAACCGACAGAGGTTCCCATGGCCGTCCGCATCAACGACACCGCCCCCGACTTCACCGCCGACTCGACTGCCGGCACCATCCGGTTCCATGACTGGCTGGGTGACAGCTACGGCATCATCTTCAGCCACCCGCGCGACTTCACGCCCGTCTGCACCACCGAATTCGCCGCCGTGGCACAGCTCGCCGCCGAATGGGACAAGCGCAAGACCAAGGTGATCGGCGTCTCCGTCGACGGCAAGGCAGACCATGACAAGTGGAAGCGCGACATCGAGGCCTTCGGCGGTGCCCCGGCCAATTTCCCGATCATCGACGACAGCGACCTGACGGTGGCCAAGGCCTACGACATGCTGCCCGCCGACTACTACCTGCCGACCGAAGGCCGCACCCCGGCGCATTCGGCCACGGTCCGCACCGTCTACATCATCGGCCCGGACAAGAAGGTGCGCCTGACCATGACCTACCCGATGAGCGTGGGACGCAACTTCGCCGAAATCCTGCGCGCGCTGGACGCCGTGCAGAAGACCGACGGGGTGCCCCTTGCCACCCCCGCGAACTGGGTGCCCGGTCAGGACGTGATCGTGGCACTCGCGCTGAACAACGACCAGGCCAAGGAACGCTTCGGCGATCTCGACATCAGGCTGCCCTACCTGCGCTTCGCCAAGTCTCCGGCCTGATCTCACGGACCGGGGACGCCTGACCTTGTGACATTGCTTCACAACTGTTGTGAATCGCTGCGGAACATGGCCAAAGTTCCGCAGCGATTCTGCTGCAAGTGCTTCGGTCCATACCATGATTGATTTCAACCGCCCGACGCTTGTCGGTCATGAACTCGACTACATCCGGGACGCCGTGGCGCGGGCCCATCTGCGCGGCGACGGGCACTACACCCGGCTCTGCAGCGCCCGGATTGCCGAGCTTGCCGGTGCCAAGGCGGCGCTCCTGACGCATTCCTGTACCGCCGCGCTCGAGATGGCCGCGCTCCTCGCAGGGATCGGTCCGGGCGACGAAGTGATCATGCCGTCCTTCACCTTCGTCTCGACCGCGAATGCCGTGGCCCTGCGGGGCGGGGTGCCGGTCTTTGTCGACATCGACCCCAAGACGCTGAACCTTGACCCCGCCCTCGTGGCTGCCGCCGTGACCGCGCGCACGAAGGCGATCTTCGCCGTCCACTACGCCGGCATCGTCGCGGACATGGACCGGCTTGCCGCAACGGCACAGGCCCACGGCCTTCTTCTGGTCGAGGATGCGGCCCAGGCGCTCGGCTCGCGCTACAAGGACCGTCCTGCCGGAAGCCTCGGCGATCTGGCGGCGTTCTCGTTCCATGACACCAAGAACATCATCTCGGGCGAAGGCGGCGCGCTCACGATCAACCGGCCCGATCTGGTGGAACGGGCCGAGATCATCCGCGAAAAGGGCACCAACCGGTCCCGGTTCCTGCGGGGGCAGGTCGACAAGTACACCTGGGTCGACATCGGCTCGTCCTATTTGCCAAGCGAGATGATCGCGGCGTTCCTTCTGGCGCAGCTGGAAGAGGTCGAGGCCGTGAATGCCCGGCGGCGGCAGATCTGCGACCGCTACGATGCCGCCTTTGCACCCTTCGACGCGACAGGCCGCCTGCAGGTGCCCCTGTCCCAGCCGGACCGATCCGGCAACGGTCACATGTTCTATCTGCTCCTGCAGGACGACGCGGACCGCACTGCCTTCATCGCTCACATGACCGGACGGGGGATCAGCACCCCGTTCCACTATGTGCCCCTGCATAGCGCCCCCGCCGGACGGCGGCATGCCCGTGTGTCCGGCGACATGACCGTGACCGACAGCGTCGCCGACCGACTGGTTCGCCTGCCGCTGCACGCGGCGCTGTCAGACGGCGACCAGGATCAGGTGATCACCGCCGCGCTGGAGTACCTGCGGCAGAACACCCGACCCGGTGCCTGACGCGGTCAGCGGTCGTCTCATGGTGGCCTTCGGCCTGCTGTCGATGCGGACCCTGGTTTCCCGATCGTGCCATTCCGGACAAGCGCGTTTGCAAGACGCCGACCGCTACCCCTGATCCTGCACGATTTCCAGAAGCTCGCGGAATGCGTATAGCCCCGGCGCTCTTCCTGCAGGGGGGATCAGAACCGCCAGAATGCCC
>JBIJDO010000401.1:0-3003 GCA_044344105.1 Tabrizicola sp. | reverse complement strand
CGTCGCCGCGCCGGGGTGTTCCCGGAGATCATCCGCGCCTGCAAGGCCCTGGGTCTGCCCATCGCGGGGGCCGACCGGCTGAAACTGGGCGGCGAGCTTGCGGTCAGGGACCTGTCCGCACTTCTGGCCTTTCTGGATACGCCCGAGGACGACCTGTCGCTGGCCGCCGTCCTGCGCTCGCCTCTCTGCGGCTGGAGCGAGGCCGACCTCTACCGCCTTGCCCAGCCGCGCAAGGGCTATCTCTGGGAAGCGCTGCGCGAGGATGCGGGCCACCCCGACAGCCGGGCTTTCCTTGACGACATGCGGGGCCAGGCCGATTTTCTGCGGCCCTATGACCTGATCGAGCGTGTTCTCAGCCGTCATGACGGGCGTCGCAAGCTTCTGGGCCGCCTTGGTCCGGAGGCCGAGGATGGGATCGACGAACTGCTCAATCAGGCCCTGGCCTATGAAGCGGCAGAGGTGCCGAGCCTGACCGGATTCCTGACCTGGATGAAGACCGACGACATCGAGGTGAAGCGCCAGCTTGACGCGGACGGAAATCGGATCCGGGTGATGACGGTCCATGGGGCCAAGGGGCTGGAATCCGAGATCGTCATCCTGCCCGACACCTGCGACCCTTCGAACCGGAACCAGGACCAGATGCTTCGACTGTCCGGAGGTCAGCCGGTCTGGAAGGCCGGCAAAGAGGAAAGCCCGGCCCTGATCGCAGCGGAGCTTGCCGTCCGGGCCGACCGCGAGGCGGCCGAACGGCTGCGGCTCCTCTATGTCGCGATGACCCGCGCGAAGTCCTGGCTGGTGGTGGCCGGGGCCGGAAAGCTTACCCAGGCCGATGCCTGGCACAACCTGGTCAGCGGGGGGGTCGCCGCGCGCGATGGTGTGACCCGGCTGGAGGGCGGAGCGTTGCGGCACAGCTTCGGCATCTGGCCTCCGCCCCTGCGGCAAGAAACGCCCGGCGCGACGGCGACCGAGCTTCCCGGATGGGCCACCGCGGCCGCACCTCTGGTCGCGCGTCCGCTGCAGGTCGTGTCGCCGTCCGATCTTGGTGGTGCCAAGGCCTTGCCGGGCGAGCCGAACTTTCCCGTGGCAGAGGCCAAGGCGCGGGGAACCGTGCTTCACCTCCTGCTGGAGCGTCTGCCGATGCATCCGCCCGAAGCCTGGGAGAGCTTGGCCGCAGCCCTCGCCGGTCCCGACCGCGCTGCCGAGGCGCTGGCAGAGGCGCGGCGGGTGCTGAGCAACCCGGACCTCGCGCCGCTTTTCGCGCCCGACACCCTTGCCGAGGTCGCGGTCACGGCCCCCTGGGGCGACCGGACCCTGGCCGGGATGATCGACCGGCTGATCATCCGGCCGGACCGCATCCTGATCATCGACTACAAGTCGAATGCGAACATTCCCGAGCGACCGGAAAGCATCCCCGAAGGCATCCTGCGCCAGCTTGGCGCCTATGCCCATGTGCTGGCGCAGGTCTACCCGGATCGCCGGATCGAAACCGCCGTCCTGTGGACAAAGGCCCCGCGACTGATGGTCATTGATCCCGAGATCGTGAGGCAGGCCTTCCTTCGAACCACGATCCCTTGACGTTCCCGACCGGCATTCATAGCTTCATCCTCCGATCAATCCCGCAGGAGACTGGACCATGGGCGCTGCCACCGTCGCCGTGACCGACGCAACTTTCGACACCGAAGTCCGCAAGTCGGCCATCCCGGTCGTCGTGGACTTCTGGGCCGAATGGTGCGGTCCCTGCCGCCAGATCGGCCCGGCGCTGGAAGAGCTGGCCACCCAGTACGCGGGCAAGGTGAAGATCGTGAAGGTCAACGTCGACGAGAACCCTGACAGCCCGGCGGTCCTTGGCGTGCGCGGTATTCCGGCGCTCTTCATGTTCAAGGACGGCCAGGTCGTGTCGAACAAGGTCGGTGCGGCACCCAAGGCGGCGCTGGAAAACTGGATCAAGTCGGCGATCTGACCCTCGTCCCTTACGGCAGGCATCGCCCGGTCACGGATCACCCCGTGGCCGGGCTTTCCGTTTCCGGCGTATCCGGTTGCCTTCACGGTTGGCCAGAAGCTCGCGTTGCGTCTAAGCTGACCGGATGACCCCGCTCTCGATCCTCCTCCTGGGTGGCACCGGCACCATCGGCCGGGCGACGGCGCGTGCGCTTCGGGCCGATGGGCACAAGGTCACGGCGCTTGTCCGGCCCAGGGCGGACGCCTCGGCGCTTCGGGGCTGCAGGCTTGTCGTCGGCGATGTGACCGATCCGGAAGCCCTGGCGGCGGCCATGACCGGAACAGATGCCGTCCTGTCCTGTCTGGCCAGCCGGACAGGCACCGCCGCTGACGCATGGGCCGTCGACCATGCCGCGAACTCCGCCGCGCTGAAGGCGGCCCTGGCCCATGGCGTCAGGCACTATGTCCTTCTGTCGGCGATCTGCGTCCAGAAACCCCGGTTGGCGTTCCAGCACGCAAAGCTGGCGTTCGAGGCCGAATTGCAGGCCGCTCCCCTGACCTGGACCATCGTCCGCCCCACCGCCTATTTCAAATCCCTGTCCGGCCAGATTGGCCGTGTCCGTGAGGGTCGCCCCTTTCTGGTCTTTGGCGACGGTCGGGGGACCGCGTGCAAGCCGATCTCGGACGCCGATCTGGGCCGCTTCCTTTCGCTCTGTCTCACGGACCCGGCCAGGCAGAACGCAATCCTGCCCGTCGGGGGGGCCGGACCTGCCATCACGCCGATGGATCAGGTCGACATGCTGTCCCGGCTGACCGGACGCCCGGTTCGGGTCAGGCGGGTGCCGGTGGCGCTGATGACCGGGATCGTCACCATGCTGGCGATGCTCGGCCGCATAGCCCCATCACTGGCTGCCAAGGCGGAACTGGCGAGGATCGGGCGCTATTATGCAACCGAATCCATGCTGGTCTGGGACCCGACAACCGGCCGCTACGATGCAGACGCGACGCCGGAGTTCGGGTCCGACCGGTTGGCCGACCACTATGCGGCCGCCCTGCGCGGCGATG
>JBIJDO010000400.1:0-3007 GCA_044344105.1 Tabrizicola sp. | reverse complement strand
AAATACCGGGCTGCAGCGGTCCCTCTGCAAAAAAGCGTCGCGGGGTGGAGCAGCCCGGTAGCTCGTCAGGCTCATAACCTGAAGGTCACAGGTTCAAATCCTGTCCCCGCAACCAAAAATTTCAATACTTTCAAAGAGTTCAAAACCGAGCATAACGCTCGGGTTTTGTCATTCCAAATTCTTGTCAACACCTGGTCAACGTTTTGCGAGGCCCCCATCGACGGGGCAGATTAGTCGGGCAGATCGTCCCGAAACCGGTCCATCTGATGTGACCTGCCCCCCGGTCGTCCCTCGTTCATAACGAGAGTCCTTGGGGTTGATAGTTGTCAGTTTCGGGTTGGGCAAGCGCGCCGGGCGCGGAGTCCACAGATAGCTCAAGCGCCCGGCGCGCTTCTGCTGGGGTCTGGTTGCCCAGTGAGGAATGCGGCCTGACGTGGTTGTAGTCGTATCGCCACAGGGCCAGGGTGCGGCGGGCATCAACCAGGCTGTCGAAGATCTCCTCGTTGAGGCATTCGTCGCGCAGACTGCCGTTGAATGACTCGATGTAGCCGTTCTGCTGCGGTTTGCCGGGGTCGATGTAGTGCCATTCGACGCCGTTCTCGTTGGCCCACTTCAGGATCGCCTTGCTGGTGAACTCGGTTCCGTTGTCGGAGACGATGCAGGCGGGCTTGCCATAAATCCGGACCAAGGCATCAAGTTCCCGCGCCACCCTGGCCCCCGAGATGCTGGTATCGGCGATCAGGGCAAGGTTCTCGCGGCAGCAGTCGTCGTTCACTGCCAGGATGCGGAACTTGCGGCAGGCCCCGAACGTGTCCGACAGAAAGTCCAGCGACCAGCGCTGGTTCGGCCGCAATGGCACTGGCATCGGTGTGCGGCTGCCGCGCGCCCGTTTGCGGCCACGACGGCGGCGCACCGACAGGCCCTCCTCCCGGTATATCCGGTAGAGCTTCTTTTCGTTCATCACCATGCCCACACGTTCCAGCATCACACCAATGCGCCGATAGCCAAACCGGCGCCGCTTCTCGGCGATCGTGTTCATTTCCAGACGGATCTCCGGGTTGTCGGGCGGATGCTCGCGCCGCACGGTCTTGGGATCGACACCGATCAGGACGCAGGCCCGGCGTTGAGAGATCGGATGATCCTTCATCGCTCGCAGCACCGCATCCCGCCGTTGCATCGGCGTCGTCAGGGCTTTCCCAGGAGATCCTTCAGAACCACATTGTCCAGCATGACATCCGCCACCAAGCGTTTCAGCTTGGCGTTCTCGTCCTCAAGCTGCTTCAGGCGTTTGGTGTCCGACAGGTCCATCCCGCCATACTTGGCCTTCATCTTGTAGAACGTCGCAGGGCTGAGCCCATGCTTGCGGCACAGCTCGGCCGTCGGCAAGCCTGCCTCCTGCTCTTTGATCATCCCGATAATCTGCGCTTCGGTGAAACGGCTTTTCCTCATGTCGTCTGCTCCTTCAGGTTGGGCAGACTCTACATCACACCGAGGGAACTTCCGGGGGGCAGGTCAACCCCGCGATTGCCTCCATCCTACTCAGGAGTTGGAGCCTCCGGCAAACCCGGTGCGGTTCACTCTCGCAAGACCGAGTTTCTGGCGTGGTCCTCCTGTACCACCGGTTCAGGCCAGCATTGCCACAGGGTTTTCCAGCCCCTCGATCACCGCCTTCAGGAACTCGGCCCCAAGCGCCCCGTCGATCACCCGGTGGTCCACGGACAGCGTCATCGACATCATCGTCGCGATGCCGATCGTCCCGTCGGCCAGGACCACCGGCTTCTTCAGACCCGCGCCCACCGCCAGGATCGAGCCATGCGGCGGGTTGATGACGGCGTCGAAGTTCTCGATCCCCATCATCCCCAGGTTCGAGATCGCGAACGACCCGCCCTGGTATTCATGCGGTGCCAGCTTCTTCGACTTCGCCCGGCCCGCAAGGTCCTTCATCTCGGCCGACAGGGCCGACAGCGACTTCTTGTCCGCATCGCGCAGCACCGGCGTAAACAAGCCCCCCTCCACCGCCACGGCCACCGCCACGTCGGACGGCTTGAGCCGCAGCATCCGGTCGCCCGCCCAGACGGTGTTTGCCGCGGGCACCGCCTGCAGCGCCATCGCACAGGCCTTGATGATGAAGTCGTTGACCGACAGCTTCACTCCACGCCCCTCAAGCTGCTTGTTCAGCGTCTCGCGGAACGCCATCAGCGCGTCCAGCCGCACCTCGCGGCGCAGGTAGAAATGCGGGATCGTCTGCTTCGCTTCGGTCAGCCGCGCCGCCACGGTGCGACGCATCCCGTCCAGCGCCACTTCCTCGAAGGGCCGGTCGGCATACATCTTCAGCACCGTCTCTGCCGCCATGCCGGTCGGCATTCCGCCCGCCGCTTTCGCCGGGGCAGGGGCCGCCGCCTTCGGCGCTTCCGCCGCAACCACCGCAGGCTTCACCGCCCCCGGCTGCGCGCCTTCCACATCCGCCCGCACGATCCGGCCATGCGGACCCGAGCCCTTCATGGCCCCAAGGTCCAGCCCCTTTTCCTTTGCGATCCGCCGCGCCAGGGGCGAAGCAAACACCCGCGCGCCACCCGACACCGCCACCGAAGCGGCAGCAGCCGCCGCCTTCGGGGCAGGGGTCGCCGACGAGCCGCCCGACGAGGCGCCAGCCGAGGAGGCGGACGAGGAGGCTTTCGGTGCCGCAACCGCAGCCGAAGCATCCTCTCCGTCTTCCAAAAGCACCGCGATGGGGGTGTTCACCTTCACCCCCGCCGTCCCCTCGGCGATCAGGATCTTGCCCACGACCCCTTCATCGACCGCCTCGAACTCCATCGTCGCCTTGTCGGTCTCGATCTCGGCGAGGATTTGGCCCGACTTGACCGCATCCCCCTCCTTGACCAGCCACTTGGCCAGGGTCCCTTCCTCCATTGTCGGGGACAATGCGGGCATCAGAATTTCTACAGCCATGGTCCCCTCCTACCGGTACGTGACGGATTTGACGGCGGTCACCACTTCCGCCGGAGTG
>JBIJDO010000399.1:0-3012 GCA_044344105.1 Tabrizicola sp. | reverse complement strand
CGTCCGGACCCGGATTGAAGGACTTGAGCGATCTGAGCCAGGGGAACATCCGCCCGAAGCGGCCAGGCTCGTTGAAACGCCCGCGCGGCACTTCAGGCTCGCGGTAATTGAAACCGTGCATGAAAATACTCCGTCAGAATGGTTGATCGAAAGAAGTGAGCAAAAGTTCAGGTCTTTTGCGCCCGGAAATTGGACGCAAGCAGACAATACCACAGATTGAGCGGGATTGTCTCGGGAATACCGGTCCGCAGGGGGTCCGGAATACCTGCCCGGCCGGTTATTGCCGATGCAGGGTGCGCAGGACGGATCGCGCGGCCCGAAGACCGGGGTCTTCGCCGCCCTGCCCGAGGCGCTGCATGGTCAGGGCCATGGCCGCCTTCTGGGTCGAAGGATCGGCCAGAAGGGCCTCAAGCGCCGGGGCGATGGCATCGGCCCGACAGTCCGGCCCGATGAACTCGGGCACCACGCGGGTCTCTGAGACGAGGTTCACCAGCGTCACGGTATCGACAAGGGCGGCGCGGCGCATCAGCCACAGGGTCAGGGGATGCATGTCATAGGCGATGACCATCGGGCAGGCGTTGGCCGCCAGCTCCAGTGAGACCGTCCCGGACGCCGCCAGCGCCAGATCGGCCGCCGCGAAGGCCCCGCGCTTCAGACCGGCGTCTTCGATTATCTCCGGCACCACAGCCCAGCCCGCCGTCGTCTCGCGCACCAGCTCCGCCACGCCGCCAACTGTCGGCAGGACGACGCGCAGCCCCGGATGCCGCGCCTTCAGCCGCGCGACGACCGCGCCGAAGACCGGGGCCAGCCGCTGAACCTCGCCCTTCCGCGAACCGGGAAGGGCCAGGAGAAGCGGCCCCTCTTTGGCAAAGAGCGCCTTCTCCGTCGCCGTGGCCAGGGGCTCCGCCACCACCGGGTGCCCGACGAAATCGCAGGTCATGCCCGCAGCCGTCATGTAGGGCGGCTCGAACGGCAGAAGCGCCAGCACGTGGTCGATCACCCGCGCCATCCTTGCCGCCCGCCCCGGCCGCCAGGCCCAGACCGAGGGCGCGACATAGTGGATCGTGCGAAACTCCGGACGCGCCGCCTTGACGATGGCGGCCACGCGCAGACAGAAGTCCGGGCTGTCGATGGTGACCAGCGCCTCGGCTCCGCTCGCAAGCGCGGCCTCGGCGGCCTGCCGGATACGCCGCTTCAGGGGAAGGTACTTCGGCAGGACCTCGGCGATGCCCATCACCGACAGCTCCTGCATCGGAAACAGGCTTTCCAGACCCTGGGCCCGCATCAAGGGCCCGCCAATCCCGACGAACTCCACCGGCAGAAGCGTCTTCAGCCCCGCCATCAGGGCGGCCCCAAGCCGGTCCCCCGAAGGCTCGCCGGCGATGACGAACAGCTTCACTGCACCGCTCATCGCTGGTCTTCGACCGCTCTTCGCTGCGACCCGTCCCGCGAAGAGCGCCGCGAAGCCAGCGATGAGCCCCCCGGTTTCATTCCCGCGCCCAGAGGAAGAGGCCCAGCCTTTCGGCCAGCCGCCGCATTGCGGGCAGATCGAGGCAGATCACCAATCCGGCCTGAAACGCCACCCCGCCAAGGCCCGCCGCCGCGGCCGCGCGTACCGTTCCCGGTCCGATCGTCGGCAGGTCGATCCGCCGGTCCTGGCCCGGTTTCGCAGCCTTGTAGACGAGGCCCCGCCCCAGCGCAGGATCGGGCCGGAGGCGCGGCTCCAGCCCGGCCACCGCCGCCAGCATCGCATCCGTGCCCGGCAGAACCTCGACCCCAAGGCAGAGGCCCTGGGCCACCACCGCCCCCTGCCCCACGTCCACCGCCCCGAGCGCCGCCACTATCGCCGCCGCCCGCGCGGCATCCGCTTCATCGCGGGGCGTCACCGTTCCCGCCAGTACTGCCGCTCCCGGCAGAAGCGCGGGAGCCACCGTGTCGACCCCCGCCACGTCGAGGCCGAACTCCTCGAAAAGCGCGATCACCACGCGCAGCGTCGCATCGTCGCCCGCCGCCATCGCCTGCATCAGCCTTGGCACCAGCGTGGCCGTGTCGGGATCGATCAGCGCCGGGTCGAGCCTTGGCCGCGTCACCGCCCCGGCAAAGACCACGCGGTCGATCCCGTCCCGCTCCAGCGCGCGCAGGAACGGGACCAGACGCTCGACGCGGAAGGTAAGGTCCACGGTCAGGTTGTCGGGGGCAAAGCCATCCAGCGCGGCCACCAGAGGCGCTTCTTCCATTGCCGCAGCAAGAGCCGCAGGCAGCGCCCCGTCACCCGCGATAAGCGCCGTCCTCACCGGCCGCCTTTCGGGGTCAGGAAGCTGCGGTCGGACTTCGACAGGATGAAATCGGCGATCTCGCGCACCAGCGGGCTGTCGTTTTCCTCGGCCAGCTTGCGGGCGCGGTCAAGGAAACTGCCGTCTTCCTGCGCCAGAGTCTGATAGGCCGCCCGCAACGCGGTGATCCCGGCCCGGTCGATCCCGCGGCGCTTCAGGCCGACCAGGTTAAGCCCGTCCAGTTCGCCCCTCGGCCCCTGCACCAGTCCGTAGGGGATGACATCGTTCGTCACCATGGTGACCGCCCCGATGATGGCACCCTGCCCGATCCGCACCCATTGATGGACACCCGAGAGCCCGCCGACGATCACGTCATCCCCCAGAACGCAGTGCCCGGCGATGGCGACGTGGTTCACCAGGATGACCCGGTCGCCGATCTGCGCGTCGTGGCCGACATGGGCACCGGTCATGACCAGCACGTCATCGCCGACCCGCGTGATCCCGCCGCCGCCCTCGGTCCCGGTGTTGAGCGTGGCCCCCTCGCGGATGCGGCAACGCTGGCCCATGATCAGGCGGGTGCGCTCGCCCTTGAACTTCAGGTCCTGCGGGATCTCGCCGACCGTGGCGAAGGGAAAGATCACCGTCCCGTCGCCGATCTCGGTCCAGCCGGTGACGACAGCATGGCTTTTCACCACCACGCCCGCGCCCAGCACCACCTCCGGGCCGACCAGCGCGAACG
>JBIJDO010000398.1:0-3013 GCA_044344105.1 Tabrizicola sp. | reverse complement strand
TCGGCGTTTTTTTCCGGTGTTTCCAGGGACATGCTGGGCGAGGTCCTGGTCGATACGCTGACCGCGTCAAAGGTCGACACCAGCCATCTCGCGCGGTCGGACCGGCCCACCACTGTGGCTTTCGTCAAGCTGGTGAACGGCCAGGCGACCTATGCCTTCTACGACGAAGGCACGGCGGGGCGGATGCTGGCCCTGAGCGATCTGCCCGACCTGCCGGCCTCGGTCGGAACGCTGTTCCTGGGCGGCATCTGCCTCGTGAACGACCCCGCCGCCAGCACTTACGAGGCGCTGCAGGCCCGCGAAGGCAGCACCCGCGTCACCATGCTCGACCCCAACATCCGTCCCGGCTTCATCGCTGGAAAGGAAGCCCCCTACCGCGCCAGGATCGAGCGGATGGTGGCCATGGCCGACATCGTGAAACTGTCGGATGAGGATCTCCACTGGCTGAAAGGGCAGGGGGATCTCTTGACCCTGGCCCGCGGCATCCTGGAGCGGGGGCCGAAGGTGGTCTTCATCACCGAGGGGTCGAAAGGGGCCCGCGCCGTGACCGCGACGCAGGACCGCTTCGTTGCGGCCCGGAAGGTGACAGTGGTCGATACCGTGGGCGCGGGCGATACGTTCAACGCCGGGGTTCTGGCTGCCCTGCATCAGGCCGGGGTGCTGACCAAGGCCGGTGTCGCCCGCCTGTCGGATGCCACGCTTGACGCGGCCCTCGGTCTTGGCACCCGCGCTGCAGCGGTCACGGTGTCGCGCGCCGGGGCCAACCCGCCCTGGGCGCATGAGTTGTGAGGGCTGTCCTGCAGCGGGTCACTGAAGCGCAGGTCCGGGTCGGGGGCGCGCTGATCGGGCAAACCGGACCGGGGTTCCTGATCCTTGTCTGCGCCATGGGTGGCGATACCGAGGAACAGGCGGAAAAGCTGGCCGCCAAGATCGCCAGGCTTCGGGTGTTCAAGGACGACCAGGGCAAGATGAACCTGTCCGTCAGGGACATCGGCGGGTCCGCTCTTGTCGTCAGCCAGTTCACGCTTGCGGCGGACCTGCGCGGCAACCGTCCCGGCTTTTCCACCGCCGCGCCCCCGGACCGGGGCGAACGGCTTTACCTGCATTTCGGTCAAAGTCTTGCAAGGGAAGGCGTTCCCGTTGCCAACGGACGCTTCGGGGCCGACATGGAGGTCAGCCTTGTCAATGACGGGCCGGTGACCCTCTGGATGGACACCGACAAGCCTTGACCGGTCAGTTGAACGGATTTCCCGGCGTCCGCTTGGCGATCACATTGCCACAATCGACCAGCGCGCCGATCGAGGCGCTGGACCCGGCCAGCGAATAGTTCTGCACATCCGACCCGTCGGCAGACCGCAGGTACAGCCGGTTGCCACGCGCGACCTCGCCGATGAAGTTCACTCCGGCCTGGCTGTCGGGCAGGTAGAACAGCACCGAATTCTGATAAAGCTCGGCCCCGGTCAGGTTCCAGGGCGCACGCCGGTCAACCTGAACTTCCAGATCGGCGGTGTCGCCTTCCCCGAACTCCCAGGCCGTCGAATAGAACTGCAGCTGCACCGCGCCGTCGGGAAAGGTCCAGATCGAAAAGCTTTCGCCGGGCGCCGAGACCTGCGCGACGCAGCCGACCGAGCCGTCGTCCCAGCTGACCACCTCGACCTGCCAGTGCTTGCGTGAGAACAGCACTTCCGACTGCTGCGCGCCCGCCGATACCGTCGAAGCCGCGATCAGCGCCGCAGCCGAAAACATCCGAAAACCCATACCCGTTGTCCTGTCGAAAAATGCGTCCCTTCACCGCGTTTGTCGCGCCTGATTGCGGATTTGGCAAATGAAACTTGCCGTCACAATGGGTGAGGAATACCGACGCCCGACCGGATCAGACGGCCCATTCCCATGGGTTCGCGAACTGGCCCAGCACCCGCGCCACCGCGGCATCCTCGACCGGCGCGGATTTCTGCAGCTGCGCCACAAGCCCGCGCTTCTTGTCCTCGATCACCAAGACCACCCGCGCCGGAAGTCCCGCCTCACCCAGGGCCGCATCATAGGTCCGGGTGATCGCCAGACGCCGGAGGTCGGGCTTGAACACCTTGCCGACGGCCGTCTTCGGCAATTCCGGCAGGATTTCCAGATACTTGGGCAGTGCCGCGCGTTCCGAGATGTGACTTGCCGCGAAAGCCATCAGATCATCGACCGTGGCCGACGACCCCTTGACCAGCTCGACATAGGCGCAAGGCAGCTCGCCGGCATGCGCATCCGGCTGGCCGATGGCACCGACAAAGCCCACCGCCTGATGACCCATCAAGGCCTCTTCGATGATCGCCGGGTCGATGTTGTGGCCGCCCCGGATGATGAGGTCCTTGGCCCGCCCGGTGATGAAGAGATAACCATCCGCATCCAGCCGCCCGAGGTCACCCGTGCGCAGGAACCGACCGTCCGCGAACAGCTCCTTGTTCTTGTCGGCCTCGGTGTAGGTCGATCCCTCAAAGACCCCGGGATTCGAGATGCAGATCTCGCCCACCTCGTCCACCGCGCATTCGCGGAACCCGATGGCCCCCTGGCTCGTCAGGATGCGGACCTGGGTATAGGGGAACATGAGCCCGACCGAGCCGATCTTCTTCACCCCGTCCGGCGGGTTGATCGACACAAGGCAGGTGCATTCGGTCAGCCCGTAGCCTTCGACGATCTCGATGCCCGTCTCCTTCCTGAACCGGTTGTACAGCTCGATGGGGAGGGGCGAGGAGCCGGAGAAGGCGTTTTTCAGGCTGGAGATGTCGGCATTGACCGGGCGCTGCATCAGCGCGGCCAACGCCGTCGGCACGGTGATCAGATAGGTGACCTTGTAGCGTTCCACGAGCTTCCAGAGGTTGTCGAACACGCCTTCGCCCCGATAGCCCTGCGGGGTCGGGAACACGACATGCGCGCCCGAGCCGATCATCGACATCAGGATCGGATAGCAGGCAAAGACGTGGAACAAGGGCAGCGGGCACATCACCACATCGGTCGGCTTGAAGAGCAG
>JBIJDO010000058.1:0-10825 GCA_044344105.1 Tabrizicola sp. | reverse complement strand
GGCACCGCTTCGGACTGTGCGCCGAAGGCCGGTTAAGCCTGCACCGACCGGGTTTGCAAGGCCCGTCCGCGCGCGCGTGGCGCGGGCGGCAGCCCTGGGCCTGCAGCTTTCCCTTCCGGGTCCGCCGGAAACCGGCTAATCGGGCGCAACGCGTCGAAACTGGTTTGGGGACCTTGCAATGACAGATGGGGAAGCGCCGTCGCGCGGACGTCCGGTCGTGCGGCTGAAGCCGAAGGCCGAGGCGCGGGCGATCCGGCACGGCTTTCCCTGGGTCTATGCCGACGAACTGGTCACCGACCGGCGGACGCAGGCGCTTTGGCCCGGCACGCTGGCGGTCCTGGAAGACGGCGAGCGTCGGCCGCTCGGGCTGGTGACGGTCAATGGCCGCTCGAAGATCATTGCCCGGATGCTGGACCGCGATGCCGATGCGGTCATCGATCCTGACTGGTTCGCCGCACGGCTCGCGCGTGCCTTGGCGCACCGGGCGCGACTTTATGCCGAACCCTTCTACCGTCTGGTCCATGCCGAGGCCGATGGCCTGCCCGGCGTGGTCATCGACCGCTTCGGCGATGTGGCTGTGGTTCAGCCCAACGCCGCCTGGGCCGAGGCGCATCTGGACGCGCTGGTCGCGGCGCTGGTGACGGTGGCGGGCGTCACGACCGTCATCAAGAACGGCTCGGGCCGCGCCCGCAGCCTTGAAGGGCTGGCCGAGGAGACCGGCGTGATCCACGGCCCCGGCCCGACGGCTCCGGTCCCGGTCCCGATGAACGGCGCGGTCTACCTGGCCGACCTGATGGGGGGCCAGAAGACCGGCCTCTTCTTCGACCAGCGCGAGAACCATGCCTTCGCGGCCCGGCTGGCAAGGGACGTGCGGGTGCTGGACGTGTTTTCCCATGTCGGCGGATTTGCCCTGGCCGCGCTGGCGGGCGGGGCGTCATCGGCTTTGGCGGTGGATGCTTCGGCGGCCGCCCTGGCGCTGGCCGAAGCGGGGGCCAGGGCCTCGGGCTTCGCCGACCGTTTCTCGATCCGCCAGGACGATGCTTTCGCGGCGCTCGAAGCGCTTGGGGCCGAAGGCGCGCGCTTCGATCTGGTGATCTGCGACCCGCCAGCCTTCGCCCCGGCGAAACCGGCCCTGGAGGCGGGACTTCGGGCCTATGAGAGGATCGCGCGGCTGGCAGCCCCGCTGGTCGCACCGGGGGGCTGTCTGGTCCTCTGCTCCTGCAGCCATGCCGCCGACCTGACCGCCTTCCGCAACGCCTCGGCGCGCGGCATCGGGCGCGGGGGGCGGCGCGGACAGATCATCCACACCGGATTTGCCGGACCGGACCACCCGATCCTGCCGCAGCTGGCCGAATCCTCCTACCTCAAGGCGCTGGCATTCCGGCTGGACGGATGAAGGCGGTTCTTGACGCCTGCGTGCTTTTCCCCACCGTCCTGCGCGAGATCCTGCAGGGTGCCGGCGAGGCGGGCCTCTTTCAGCCGGTCTTCTCGGAGCGTATCCTGCGCGAATGGCTGCTTGCGACGGCGAAGCTTGGGCCCCACGCTCCGGCGATTGCCGAAGGTGAGGCTGCCACGTTGCGCGCCGCCTTTCCCCGCGCCCTGATCCCCGCGCACCCCGAGATCGAGGCGCGTCTCCTTCTGCCCGACCCGGATGACGTGCATGTGCTGGCCACCGCCATCGCCAGCGGGGCCGATGCGATCGTGACCTTCAATGCGCAGGATTTTCCCGGCCATGTGCTGGCCGCCGAAGGCATAACCCGCCGCGACCCGGACGGTTTCCTGTGGGAGCTTCAATCGCGCCACCCCGAGGCGATGGCCGGGATCGTCGAGCGTACCCGCGCCCGGGCCGAGGCCGTGTCGGGTCAGCCGGTGGCGCTGAAGGCACTGTTGAAACGTGCCCGGCTCTTTCGTCTGGCAAAGGCGATGGGGGCCTAGGACCCAGCGTCCCTGCGCAGGGTCCTTGGCGAATTGGGTGCTCAGGAAAGCTGGCCCGGACGCAGCCAGCGCGCCTCGTTCGCCTCGATCGCGGCAATCCGGTCATCAACCTTCGGATGGCTCAGAAGCCAGGCCGGAACCCCTTCGGCGCGGGTCCGGGTCAGGGCCTCCAGCTTGCGGAACAGGCTTTTCTGCGGGCCGGTGCCGATCCCGGACTTGATCAGAAGCGCGGTGGCATAGGCATCGGCCTCGAACTCGTCCCGGCGGCTCAGGCGGGCCATCAGCGCGGTCGAGATCAGATTGGCGATCCAGATGCCGATGAACGGCAGGAACCGGTTCAGGAAGGCGGACAGCATCACGAAAACCGCGTTCTGCCCTGTGAAGTCGATCATCCGTCGCCGCATGTGGCCCTGGGCGACATGGCCCATCTCGTGCGCGATCACCGAGGCCAGTTCTTCCGCCGTCACCTCGCCGCGCGCCTTGCGGTTCAGGAACCCCCGCGTCAGGAAAATCCGCCCGTCCGGCGCGGCAAGACCATTGACCGCGTCGATCTCGAACACGTTGACCTTGATCTCGGGAATATCCATCGCGGCGGCCATCCGGGCGGCCAGCCGCTTGATCGCGGGGTCCGTCAGCGGCTGGGACTGCGCATCCAGCATCTTCCGGGTGCGCCAGACCGAAAAGTGCAGCATCAGAAAGGCGTAGAGCACCGCGAGGAGAACGGGAAGCAGGACCTTGGTCATCGCCCGGATATAGTCATGCGCTGTCGCCCGGCAATGGCTTCATCGCAGGTCCCTGACCCCCCGCGCCAGCCCGTCCAGCGTCATCGGCACCATGCGGTGCTCGAAGATGTCGCGGATCAGGCCGGTCGACCTGGACCGGCCCCAGGCCGCTTCCGCCACCGGATTGATCCACAGATTGCACGGCCACTGCGCCCTCAGCCGTCGCAGCCAGGTTTCGCCCGCCTCGCGGTTCCAGTGTTCGTTGGCACCGCCGGGATGCGTCACCTCATAGGGTGACATCGCGGCATCGCCCACCAGGATCAGCCGCCAGTCCGTGCCATAGGTCCGGATCAGATCCGAGGTCGGGGTCTGATGTTCCCACCGGCGGCGGTTGTCGCGCCAGACGCCTTCGTAGACGCAGTTGTGGAAGTAGAAGACCTCCAGATGCCGGAACTCGGCCTTCGCGGCGGTGAAGAGCTCCTCCATCACCCGGACATGCGGGTCCATCGAGCCGCCGATGTCGAGCATCAGGAGGACCTTCACCGCATTCCGCCGCTCGGGTCTGGTCTGCACGTCCAGCCAGCCCTGCGCCGCCGTGGCCCGGATCGTGCCGTCAAGGTCCAGCTCCTCGGCCGCCCCCTCGCGCGCCCAGCGGCGCAGGCGGCGAAGCGCCAGCTTGATCGTCCGGGTGCCGATCTCGGCATCGCCGTCCAGGTTGCGGAACTCGCGCCGGTCCCAGACCTTGACGGCCCGGCCGTGGCGGCCTTCCTCCTGCCCGATCCGGACACCTTCCGGATTGTAGCCATGGGCCCCGAAGGGCGACGTCCCCGCCGTCCCGACCCATTTCGACCCGCCCTGATGGCGGCCCCTCTGCTCGGCCAGCCGCTCGCGCAGCGTCTGCATCAGCGCCTCGAACCCGCCAAGCGCCTGCACCTGCGCCCGTTCCTCGGCGCTGAGGTGACGTTCGGCCAACCGTTCCAGCCAGTCGCGCGGCACGTCCAGCGCGTCCAGCACCTGCTCTGCGGTGATGCCCTCCAGCCCGGAAAACGCGCGCGCAAAGGCCCGGTCGAACCGGTCGATGTGGCGTTCGTCCTTGACCATGGTCAGGCGCGCGAGGTGATAGAACCCGTCCGGATCATGAGTGACGAGCCCCGCCGCCACCGCTTCCAGAAAGCCGAGGAACTCCCTGACCGACACCGGCACCCCTTCTTCCCGCAAGGTCTGGAAGAACGGCAGGAACATGGCTCAGCCGCGCAGCATCCGGTCGAGCCAGATCGTCAGGAACAGCCCGGCCAGCGCAAAGAGCAGACCGTAGACCGCCGCATACTGCGCGATGTCGGCCCGCTTGCCGCCGCGCGACCGCGCCCGAAGGCCCCCGCCGACTGCGCCCAGAAGGAAACCGCCGATCACGAACATCCCGCCCCATTTCCGGGGGCGTTCATGCCCCCATCAGCCCTTGTCTGCGCGGTCCGCCACGGCGGCGATGTCGCGCATCCGTGCCCTGACCATGCTTTCAGGTCCGAAGCCATAGCGTGCGTAGGGGGCGCTGTCCATGCGCAGCGCCGCCGCAGCACCGGGGTTGCCAAGACTGTCCAGCGCTTCGGCCTTGATCAGCATCAGGGTCGCCAGCAGGGCGGCATTCTCCTGCCTTTGCACCACCGGCATCGCCCGGTCCGCCAGGCGGATCGCGTCTTCGGCAAGCCCCCCGGCCAGTGCCATTGCGGCCAGCTGCATGTCGACATGCGCCACCTGCAGCGCCCCGCCCGGCTGCCGGGCATAGACCGCAGCGGCCCGCTGGAACGCCTGCAAGGCCCGGTCCGGCTCGCTCCCGGCCATGAGCCGCCCGACGGCAAAGGCGCTGAACGCCATCCGGTTGTCCTGCCACCCTGCCGCTTCGGCAATCGCCAGCGCCCGCTCTGCCGCCGCCTTGCGTGTCGCCAGCGTTCCGCTCCGCCCCAGCGCCGTCTCGATCGCGCGGGTCCAGTCAGGCGGTGTGCCGCCCAGACCGATCACCCCAGCCGAGGTGCCGAGGCGCGCGGCAACCTCGTCGCGGCCCATTCCGCTGGCGAGTGTAGCGGAATAGGTCAGACGCAGCACCTCCATGTCGAACCCGGTCAGGACCGAATTGAAATTGTCGTCGTTGAAGACGCTGTCGGGCAGCCGGTAAAGGTCGTTCAGCGGCCCCAGCGCCTGCGCCAGTTCCTCGTGCAGGCAGTCGCGCACTTCCTGCGGGCTGGTGTCGGCCGGGATGAAGATCGCCGCCCGCTCGCGCCGGGTGACCAGCGCCCAGTCCACCGCATCCGTGCCGCGCTTCCTGCGGTATTCGGCCAGCGAGGCGACGTTCGGCACCACGAAACAGGCCGCCGTCGGCGCAAGACGGCGCAACTCGGCCCGGGTCGCGAATTCGACCGTGATCGTTGCAAGTCCCTCGACTGTGGCGATGTCGATCCCCGCCTCGGTCCGCAGCCGGGCCACCAATGCGGCCAGATCGCGCGCCGCCAGCGCTGGCACCTTGCCGGTCAGCGCAACCGTCACCGGCGCTTCGAACCGGCTGAAGGTCTGCAGCCCGCGCCCGCTTTCCATCGCGAAGGTCAGGTCCAGAAAGTCGCGCGCAAAGGAAGACCCCGCCACCGGCACCGCCGCCGCGCGCAGGGCATCCGGCCGGCCGAAGCCGATCCCGACTTCGTCAACCGGGCGGTTCTTCGACACCTGGGCCGGCGGGGCACAGGCCGACAACGCGACAAGCGCGGCGAGAAGCAGGGGCAGACGCATGGCAGGACCCGTCCGGCAGCACCCCGGCAGCTGGGGCTGCAAAAGTGTCCCGCCCAAGGCCTTTCCGAGTCAATTCGCGAAAAACATTGAATTTTCCGACCACTATCCCTCGCGGTTCACCTCTGGTGACCCGCATCATCTATCCGCCGGGATCACGGAATATTACAAATCGGACATTTCCGCCGGTGCCGTTCGCGTCCTGCCGGTGCGCAAAATCCGAATCGCGTCTGCAGGGCCGGGGGCGTAACGACGCTACCTTTGTGCCCTGGCCATGAAGGCCAGCCGCTCGAAAAGCTGGACATCCTGCTCGTTCTTCAAAAGCGCGCCATGCAGCCGGGGCAGGGCGCTCTTGACGTCCCGGCGCAGGTCCTCTGCCGTCAGGTCCTCGGCCAGCAGAAGCCGCAGCCAGTCCAGGACCTCGCTGGTCGAGGGCTTCTTCTTCAGCCCCGGCACCTCGCGCAATTCGTAGAACTGCGTCAGGGCGGCAGTCAGGAGCCTGTCCTTGATGTCCGGGAAATGCACCCGGACGATGGCCGCCAGCGTGTCGGCGTCCGGAAACCGGATGTAGTGAAAGAAGCAGCGCCGCAGAAAGGCATCCGGCAACTCCTTTTCATTGTTCGAGGTGATGATGACCACCGGACGATGTCTGGCCGCCACCGTCTCGCCGGTCTCGTAGACATGGAACTCCATCCGGTCGAGCTCCTGCAGAAGATCGTTCGGAAACTCGATGTCGGCCTTGTCGATCTCGTCGATCAGAAGCACGACGCGCCCCTCGGCCTCGAACGCCTGCCAGAGCTTGCCCTTGCGGATGTAGTTGCGCACGTCATGCACCCGTGCGTCCCCCAGCTGGCTGTCGCGCAACCGGCTGACCGCATCGTATTCGTACAGGCCCTGCTGGGCCTTGGTTGTGGACTTCACATGCCATTCAATCAGGGGCAGGTCCAGGGCCTGGGCCACCTGCCGCGCAAGTTCGGTCTTGCCGGTCCCCGGCTCGCCTTTGACCAGAAGCGGACGCTGCAAGGTGACCGATGCATTGACCGCAATCGCCAGATCGTCCGTGGCCACGTAACCTTCGGTCGAGGTGAATTTCATCGCAGTATCAACATGCTGTTTCCCGGCCTTTCAAAAACCCTACCTGCGCCCAGAAAATCTCGCAACCGCTAGTGACAATCCCGAAGGCTTGGGATACATGCCCGCCAACAGGAGCACGTCCATGACAGAAGCCCACCTGTCGGACCGGTCCGGCGCGAAGGAGAGAGTTTCGATGAAGGCCGAAGTTTTCCTGCCTGACGACTATCGTCCCGCCGAGGACGAGCCCTTCATGAACGACCGGCAGCTGGAATACTTCCGCCGCAAGCTGATCGTCTGGAAGCAGGAGCTTCTGGACCAGTCCGCCGAGACGATCGACAGCTTGCAGGAAAGCGCCCGCAACGTCCCCGACATCGCCGACCGCGCCTCCGAGGAAACCGACCGTGCCCTCGAACTGCGCACCCGCGACCGCCAGCGCAAGCTGGTCGCCAAGATCGACAGCGCGCTCCGCCGGATCGAAGCGGGTGAGTTCGGCTACTGCGAAGTGACCGGCGAACCGATCAGCCTGAAGCGTCTGGACGCCCGCCCCATCGCCACCATGACGCTGGAAGCGCAGGAAAAGCACGAACGCCGCGAAAAGGTGCATCGCGACGACTGAGATGTTCCCGTCTGCAAACCACTGCAACGCCGGGCCATTGTGTCCGGCGTTCGTGTTCCGGAGGTCACCATAAGCCTGATCGGCCAGTCCGTCACCGTGATCGGGGCAGGGGTCGCGGGCCTTGCTTCGGCCACGGCCCTCGCCCTGCGGGGCGCGTCGGTGGCCGTGCTCGAACAGGCCGACGCCGTCAGCGACGTCGGGGCCGGGATCCAGATTTCGCCCAACGGGGCCGTCGTTCTGCGCGACCTCGGCCTGCAACCCGCGGTGGACGCCGCATCCACGGCCGCCCGCGCCGTGGCACTGGTCGACGGTCCCTCGGGCCGGACCGTCGCCCATCTTGATCTTGCCCGTCTCCGCCCCGGACAGCGCTACCACTTCCTGCACCGCGCCGACCTGATCGGCCTTCTCCTGACCGCTGCGACCGAGGCTGGCGTGACCCTGCGCCTGTCGGCGAAGGTCGCAACCCTCGACCTGACGCGCGCACGGCCCGCTGTCATCCTGACCACCGGCGAACGCATCGAAACGCCGCTGCTGGTCGGGGCCGACGGCCTCCATTCCCCGACGCGGACAGCCTTGAACGGACCCGAAACCCCGTTCTTCACCGGCCAGGTCGCCTGGCGGGCGCTCATCCCCTGCGACCCCGGTGCCGCCCCGGTGGCCGAGGTTCACATGGGCCCCGGTCGCCATCTGGTCAGCTATCCCCTGCGCGACGGCAGCTTGCGCAACATCGTCGCGGTCGAGGAGCGCAAGGGATGGGCCGCTGAAGGCTGGTCAGGGCAGGACGACGCGACCAACCTCCGCCGTGCCTTCGCCGGGTTCGCGCCCCGCGTGACCGGCTGGCTGGATCAGGTCCAAAGCCCCGGCCTCTGGGGCCTTTTCCGCCATCCCGTCGCCGCCAGATGGACCCGCATCCTCCCGGACGGAGCCGCAGCGCTCCTCGGCGATGCCGCCCATCCGACGCTGCCCTTCCTGGCACAAGGTGCCGCGATGGGGCTGGAGGACGCCTGGGTCCTTGCCGATGCCCTCGCCAGCCATGACAGCACCGCCGCCGCCCTTGCCGCCTACCAGACGCTCCGCAAACCCCGCACCACCCGCATCGTCGCCGCCGCGGATGCCAATGCGCGCGCCTATCACCTCTCCGGCGCGGCACGCACCATCGGCCACACCGGCCTCCGTACCATAGGACGCCTTGCCCCCGGCCTTCTCCTCTCGCGGCTCGACTGGCTTTACGGCCATGACGTCACCGCCTGATCCCGGCCCCGATTGACGCCGCGCCGATCCGCCTCTACCTCGCCCCCATGGCACGCGCACCCCTTCTCCAGCTTTCCGGCATCTCGCTCACCTTCGGCGGCAACCCGATCTTCGACGACCTGTCGCTGACCCTCCAGCCCGGCGACCGCGTCGCGCTGGTGGGGCGCAACGGGTCGGGCAAGTCGACGCTGTTGAAGGTGATGGCCGGCCTCACTGAACCCGACCGCGGCAGCCGGACGCTCCCCCCCGGCATCACCGTCGGCTATATGGAGCAGGAACCGGACCTGACGCGCTTTGCGACCCTCGGGGATTTCGCCGCCTCCAGCCTCCCGGAAGGCCAGGACTACCGCTTGGCCGTCGTTGCCGAGGGCCTGAAGTTCGACCCCGCCACCCCGGTCGCCACTGCCTCAGGGGGCGAACGCCGCCGCGCCGCCCTTGCCAAGCTCTTGGCCGAAGCGCCCGAACTCATGCTTCTCGACGAGCCGACCAACCATCTCGACATCCAGGCCATCGAGTGGCTTGAGGCCGAGCTTTCCGAGACCCGCACCGCCTTTGTCCTCATTTCCCACGACCGCGCCTTCCTGCGCGCCCTGTCGCGGGCGACGCTCTGGATCGACCGGGGCGAGGTCCGCAGCCGCGATGCGGGCTTCGAGGGCTTCGAGGACTGGCGCGAGACCGTCTGGGCCGAAGAGGACGAAGCCCGTCACAAGCTGGACCGCAAGATCAAGGCCGAGGCGAAATGGGCCGTCGAAGGCATCTCGGCCCGTCGCAAGCGCAACATGGGCCGGGTCCGCGCGCTGCAGGCCCTGCGTGCCGACCGCGCCGCACAGATCCGGCGGCAGGGCACGGCGGCCTTTGCGTTGGACAGCGGGCCAACTTCTGGCAAGAAGGTCATCGAAGCCGAAAACCTGACCAAGTCCTTTGGCGACAAACCCATCGTCAGGAATTTCTCGCTGCGGGTCCTGCGCGGCGACCGGGTGGCCTTCGTCGGGCCGAACGGGGTGGGAAAGACCACGCTTCTCAAGATGCTGACCGGCGAAGTTCAACCTGACGCCGGAACCGTCACCCTTGGCACCAACCTTGACATCGCCGTCTTCGACCAGACCCGCACCCGGCTCGACCTTGACGCCAGCCTCTGGGACAATCTGACCGTCGATCCCCTGATGCGCGTCTCGGGGGCGTCGGACCAGGTCATGGTGCGCGGCACGCCGAAGCATGTTGTCGCCTACCTCAAGGACTTCAATTTCGATGAAGCCCAGGCCCGCGCCCCGGTCCGCAGCCTGTCGGGCGGCGAACGCGCGCGGCTTCTTCTGGCCAAGCTGATGGCGCAGCCGTCGAACCTTCTGATCCTGGATGAACCGACCAACGATCTTGACGTCGAGACGCTGGACCTGTTGCAGGACATCCTGGGCGACTATGACGGCACCGTCCTGGTCGTCAGCCACGATCGCGACTTCATCGACCGGATTGCCACCGCGACCGTGGCGATGGAGCCGGGCGGCAAGGCGCAGGCCTATCCGGGGGGCTGGAGCGATTATGCCGCACAGCGGCCCAAGGCCGTCGAGGCCCCGGCGAAGCACCTGGGCAAACCCGCCGCCGCGCCGCCCACCCCGCATCCCGGCCAGGCATCGCGCGCAGGCGGTCTTTCCTTCACCGAAAGAAAGCGGCTCGACGATCTGCCAGGCCTGATCGAACGGCTGGAAGCCGAGATTGCCAAGCTGCACGATCTTCTTGCCGATGCCGAGCTGTTCGCACGGGAACCGGTCAAGTTCCGCAAGGCGACCGAGGCGCTGGCGGACCGGCAGGCGGCACTTGAAAAGGCCGAATCCGATTGGCTGGACCTCGCCGACCGGGCCTGATCGGGGCTTTTCCGACCAGAATCAGCCGGTTCACCCAGGCTGTGTCGGCCTGTTTCAGCCGGTCCTCCACACGCGCGTTCAACCGCCCGTGAGGTCCCATTGTCCTTGGCCCGGCGCACCCCCACCCTCCTGCACGAGCCGCGCGGAACCTTTCCCGCTGATCCGCGTTGCCAAAAAAAGGAGACAAACATGAAAACTATCGCAGCATTGATCGTCACCAGCGCCTTGGTCACGCCAGCCCTTGCCGGCGGCCCTACAACCCCGGTGCCGGAGCCCGAGGTGATCGCCGTCCCCGAGCCCTTTGTTCCGGCGGGAATGGACTGGTCCGGGGCTTCTGCCGGTGCCCAGATCGGCTACGGCGACGTCGATTCGAACGGCGGCGGGCTCGACGGCTACGGCGCGCTCGGCGGTGTCCATGCCGGCTATCGCTGGGATATGGGCAATTTCGTCGCCGGGGCTGAACTGACCTATGACACGAGCGCCATCGACCTTGGCGCGGCAGCCGGTGACGAGCTTGACGATGTCGCGGCGCTGAAGGTGACTGCCGGACGCGAGTTCGGGCGCGGTCTGGTCTACGGCACGCTCGGTGCTGCCTATGC
>JBIJDO010000397.1:0-3027 GCA_044344105.1 Tabrizicola sp. | reverse complement strand
CGCCCCGGTTCAGCACGTCGATCAGGCTGCCGAAAAAGCGGCCATCCTGCCAGTTGACAGTGAAAAAGCCGGGAAAGAGCGTCCAGTTGACCAAAAGCACCGCAGCCAGCGCAATGACCTGCGGCCGCATGAAGACCTGCGCCAACGGCCGCGAAGGCGGCAGCGGCGGCTCGGAAGTCGGCCTGATGTTTGCGGTCGGGCGGGTCACGAAGCGGCCTCCAGCGGTAGGGCGGGCCGGGTTTCGGCGATGGCCCGGACAATGGCATCAGGGGCGATATCGTCGCCCGAAAGTTCGGCTACCATCTCGCGGTCGCGCATGACTACGACACGGTTGGAATAGGCCACCACCTCGTCCAGTTCGGAGGAGATGACGAACAGGGCCAGTCCCTCTTCCCGCAATCGGTTGATGGTGCGGACGATCTCGGCATGGGCGCCAACGTCGATGCCGCGGGTGGGCTCGTCGAGGATCAGGAAGGTCGGATCGATCGCCAGCCAGCGGGCCAGGATCACCTTCTGCTGATTGCCCCCCGACAGAAGCTTGACCGGCATGTCATGGTTGGCCGCGCGAATATCCAGCGCCTCGGCATAGCGGCCGGCGAGTTCGATCTGATCCTCGCGATTCAGGGCCTTGAACCAGCCGAGCTTGGCCTGCAAGGCGATGATGATGTTCTCGCGGACGGAAAGATCACCGAAGATGCCGTCGACCTTGCGGTCCTCGGGGCAAAAACCGAAGCCCGCGGCGACGGCCTGCACTGGGTTGCGGATTGTCACCGGTTTTCCGTCAACGTGGAACGTCCCGCCCTCGGCTGCATCGATCCCGAACATCAGGCGGGCAACCTCGGTCCGCCCCGAGCCTAGCAGGCCCGCCACGCCGACGACCTCGCCTTCATGGACCGACAGGTCGAAGGGCGCCACGCCCTTGCGACCGACATCCTGGAACCGAACCCGCACCGCGCCCCTGATGCCCCCGACCAGCGAGGTCGGTTGGTGTTCAAAAACCACGTCCTTGCCCAGCATCATGCGGACCACATCGGTCGTGTTCAGCCGGTCCAACGTCTGGGACGCCACCAGTTTTCCGTTTCGCAGAATGGTCACGCGGTCGGCAAGTTCGAAGACCTGATCCAGGAAATGGGTAATGAAGACGATCGCCAGCCCCCTGGCTTTCAATCCGCGCACCACGTCGAACAGTCGCTGCACTTCGTTGCGGTCAAGGCTTGCGGTCGGTTCGTCCAGCACCAGCACCTTGCCCGAAAGCTCTACCGCGCGGGCGATGGCCACGATCTGCTGCACCGCGACAGAGAACTCCGATAGCTCGGCACGCACGTCGATCTCCAGGCCATAGCGCGACAGAAGCGCGCACGCGTCGGCGTCAGACTTCTTGCGATCCACAAGGCCGAAGCGGGTGGGCTGGCGGCCAAGGAACAGGTTCTCGGACACCGACCGGTTCGGCAGAAGGTTCACCTCCTGATAGACCGTGCCAATTCCGTAGCTCTGCCCGTGCAGGGGGTCGCGCAGCGTGATCGGCTGGCCGTCCAGCAGAACCTCGCCCGCGTCGGGCTGATAGGCACCGGTCAGGATCTTGATCAGTGTGGACTTGCCAGCCCCGTTCTCGCCCAGAAGGGCGTGCACTTCCCCGGGCAGCGCGGCAAAACCCACGTCGTCCAGCGCACGATACTGGCCGAAGACCTTGACGATGCCACGCGCCTCCAGCACGGGCGCGGTCCCGGTGTGTGACATGGTCAAGCCCTCCTCAGCGTGTCGCAACTTTCCACCCATCTCGCGTATATAGCAATTCCGCCGGGCAGGGGTGCGACCCCCCGCCCGGCGGCAGCCTCGGGGAGGAAACTAGTAGCCGAGGCCTTTGCGCCGGTCATATTCCCCCTGCGGATCGTCAGCAGGAGTATACAACTTCGATTCGGTGATGATGAACTTCTCGGGCACCGTGCCTGCGTCCAGATAGGCGTCAAGCGCCGCAAAGGCCGGGCCTGCCATGTTCGGTGTCAGCTCGACCGTCGCGTTGGCCTCGCCGGCAACCATTGCCGCGAAGATATCGGGGACCGCGTCGATCGACACGACCAGAATGTCGCTGCCCGGCTTCAGGCCCGCGTCCTTGATCGCCTGGATCGCGCCGACGGCCATGTCGTCGTTGTGGGCGTAGACGGCGCAGATGTTCTTGCCGCCGTCCTCGGCCTTGATAAAGCCCTCCATCACTTCCTTGCCCTTGGACCGGGTGAAATCGCCGGTCTGGCTGCGGGTGATGACCAGATTTGCCTTGCCTGCCAGCGCCTCTTCGAAGCCCTGCTTGCGGTTGATCGCGGGCGACGAACCGACGGTGCCTTGCAGTTCAACCACGTTGCACTGCTTGTCGCCGACGGCGTTCACCAGCCATTCGCCCGCAACACGGCCTTCCTTGACCTGGTCGGACGCGACCGACGTCAGATACAGGTCCTCCGGTGCCTCGATGCCACGGTCCAGAAGGACAACGGGGATGCTGGCTTCTTTCGCCTCGGTCAGCACCTCTTCCCAGCCGGTCGCAACAACCGGAGCGACCAGGATCGCATCGACGCCCTGGGCAATGAACCCGCGGATCGCCTTGATCTGGTTTTCCTGCTTTTGTTGTGCATCCGCGAATTTGAGGTCGATGCCCAGTTCGGCCGCAACCGCCTTGGTCACGCTGGTCTCGGCTGCGCGCCAGCCGGATTCAGACCCGATCTGTGAAAAGCCGATGACTTTCCCGGCCAGACCTTCGGCATAGGCTGCCGAAAGCAACAAGCCACTCAGTCCCGCGCCAAGCGCGAGAGTCTTGAAAAATTTCATGATTTTCCTCCCAGTGGAACCCTTGACCACTCTCCTCAGGTGGCTGGGATCACGCTATCAAAAGTATTACTATATGCAAGAATTCCATTCACGGCGCCGTGCTTTTCATCAAGCGTGAAGCTGCAGTTGCGGCGATAACTCAGGCAAGGGCCTGACATGAAATAGCAATTCCCCAAGACCTCCGTGCTGTACTGCTGCATGCGGCCAAAG
>JBIJDO010000300.1:0-4200 GCA_044344105.1 Tabrizicola sp. | reverse complement strand
CGGGTGTCGGAAGCCGTGGGGCGCGACCTGGTGAAACAGGTGGCGACCGATTTCGGTCTTGCCGAGAATTTCGCCGATGGTCCAGCGCTGGCGCTTGGCGTGTCGGAATCGACCCTGATCGACATGACCGGTGCCTTCGCCGGCATCCTGAACGGCGGCTCGGCAGTCGCGCCCTATGGCCTGAACGCGCTGAAGCTGACCGGGATGGACGAGCCGCTGTTCGGGGCGGGAGGCGGCATCGGCGAGCGGGTGATCTCGGAAAAGGCGGCGCGGGCGCTGACCTACATGATGACCGAGGTGCTGAACTCGGGCACCGGCAAGCGCGCCCGGCTGGACGGACGCGAGGCGGCAGGCAAGACCGGCACCACGCAAAGCGCGCGCGACGCCTGGTTCGTGGGCTTCACCGCCGATTACGTGGTCGGCGTGTGGATGGGCTATGACGACAACCGCCCGCTGAAGGGCGTCACCGGCGGGGGCCTGCCAGCCGAGATCTGGCATGAGGTGATGGTCCGGATCAACGAGGGCCAGCCCGCCAATCCGCTGATCACGGAAATTCCCGATTCGACCTACCTGCCCATCGATCCCAGCACGACCGAAGGTGCGGTTGCCGCCGAGGATGTGCCCTATTTCGACGACCCCAACGCCCCGGCCTACAATGGCGAGTTCTACGAGGAGCCCCTGCCCGAAGCCTACACCGCCCCGCTTCCGGACAACGAGGTCATCGTGCTGGACGGCCCGCCGCCGGAAGGGGCAGTGCTGCTCGGGCCGGTGGAGAATGACCTGGCCGGGCAGATCAACGACCTCCTCGGCACGGGGAACTGAGGGCTGGCCACCGAATGACGGCTCGTCGTTCGACTTCGTCGCTCCTCGCCCCGTTGCCTCGGCCTCGCGACGAGAAGACGAAGTCGAACGAGGAGCAAGGGCCTAAAGCGTCTGCAGGTCCGCGATCAGGCGGTCAAGGTCGCCGCCACGCTGGTCCAGCAGCGCTCCCATTTCGGTGCGCTCGGAGGCCAGCATGTTCACGCCTTCGATGATGATGTTGAAGAACAGGCTCTTGCCGGACTTGTCCGACACATGCCAGCGCACCTCGAACGGGGCCTCGCCGCTCAGGATCGCGGTCGAGACCACCTCGAAGTAGCTTTTCACCGCCCGCGCCTCTGCCACTTCGATCCTGCCGCCGATGAACTCGCGGAAGCGGCGACCGTACTTGCGGCTGATGTAGCCCTGGAACGCCCTGGTGTAGGCAGTGAGCTGGCCTTTCGAGGCTTCGCGCGCCGCAGGCCCCAGGACCGACCGGGCAATGGCGGGAACATCGGCATAGCGCACGAACAATTGCTCGAAATCCCCCAGCATCGCCTTTTCCGATCTGCCGGAACTGATGATCGCATTGATGTCCGCGACGGTCTTGTCGACCAGCGATTTCGCCGCTTCTGCCGTCAGGGCCAGCGCGGGGCGCGGCAAGAGGGTCAGCGCCAGCGCGGCAGTGGCGCCCGACGCAAGCAGGGCACGGCGCGAAAGGGTCAGGTCACTCGGCATAGGGGTCCTCATAGGGGTCGATGAAGCCGTCGTCGCTTGCGGCAGCCCCGTCCGGATCGCCCGACTCCTGCCCAAGCTCGAACCGCCGGTTCTGCAGGTAGAGAAGCCGCGCCTGGGCATAGCTGTCCGCACTGTCATATAGGATCGAATCGACAGTTGCCGAGAACCGGTCGCGGTCACCAAGCCGTGACAGGAACCGGATCACCGTCGCTGCCGTCGCCTCGTCCTTGGGCAGGATCATCCGGACCGGGTCCAGGGCCAGGTCCACGACCATGCCGACAGTGTCCCGTGTGGTCGACGGGCCCAGGAGCGGCAACTCGACATAGGGACCTTCGCCCGCACCCCAGACGTAGAGCGTCTCGCCGAAATCGGTCGGCTTGCCCTCCAGACCCACGACCGACGCGACATCGAACAGCCCGCCGACCCCGATGGTCAGGTTGGTTGCCAGCCGCAAGGTGTTCTGCCCGACATCCCCCAGCCGGAACTGCAGGATGTTGTTTGCGATATCCCCCGGCAGAGACAGCGTTTCGGCAACGTTGCCGACCACGCGCTGCACGGGTTCCGGAATGGCACCGCCATACCCTTTGGCCGTCGGGGCCAGGAACACCCGGTCGACGCCCTTGTTGAAGGCATGGATCCTGCGGTTTGACGGCTCGTACGGGTCGTTGATCCCCGACGCGCCGGGGTTGCCCGCGCAGGCCGAGACGAGGCTTCCGACAAGCACAAGCGCCGAAATTCGCCGCCATCGCCCCGAAATCAATGGAATGTTCAGACCCATTTCCCTACTGTCCGGCCACCACGCCGCAAACAATAGTCCTGCGTGGCCGTAGGCAAGGCATAAGACCCGGACTTGTGCAAGACAACGGCCAAACGTGACCGGGGCGACGCGGATGGCAGGAAGACGCCAAGGAAGGGCAGATGACAGACCGAACGACGCAAGCGACCGACCTCAGCGCCGGTCTTTCCGAACTTGCCTCGGCCCGTGCTGCCTCTCGCCAGGCGATCCTGACGGCCTTTCTGTTCTCCGCCTTCGTCAACCTGCTGATGCTGACGGCCCCGCTCTACATGCTGCAGGTCTATGACCGGGTGCTGGTGTCGCGGTCGGAAGAGACCCTGCTGGCGCTGTCGCTGCTGATGGCGTTCCTGTTCCTGATCATGGGCCTTCTGGACCATGCCCGCAGCCGGATCATGGCCCGGGTCGGCGCGCGGCTGCAGCAAAGGCTGGACCCGCGGGTGCTGGCCGCAGCTTTCCGCCGCCTGACGGTCGCGCCGCAGGATGCGAACGCACTGGCCGCCCAACGCGACCTGGATGCCCTGGCCCGCTTCTGGGCCTCGCCGGTCCTCTTGGCCATCTTCGATGCCCCCTGGGCGCCGGTCTACATCGCGGCGATCTTCATCTTTCACCCCTGGCTGGGCTATCTGGCCATCGGTGGCGGCCTGCTCCTGGTCCTCTTCAGCTGGCTGAACCAGCGCAGCACCGAGGCGCCGATGAAGGCCGCCGCCACCGCTTCCCTTGCGGCAGAGCGGCAGGCCGAGAACATGAAATCCGAATCCGAGCTGGTGCAGGCCCTCGGCATGGCCGGAGCCGCGTTCGACCGGCTGCGCGTCCGCAGGGAAACCGCGCTGGAACAGGGGCTTGCCGCATCCGATGCCGCCGGGCGCTATGCGGTCCTGACCAGGACATTCCGGCTGTTCCTGCAATCGGCGATGCTTGGCCTTGCCGCCTGGCTGGTGCTGCGGCAGGAGCTGTCGGCAGGCGCGATGATCGCGGCGTCGATCCTGATGGGCCGGGCCTTGCAGCCCGTCGAACAGGCGGTCGGGCAATGGGCGGTCGTGACCCGCGCCCGGCAGGCAAAGGCGCGGCTGGCCGAGCTTCTGGCCGGAAACCCGCCGCCGGAACCGCGCACCGCCCTGCCCCGTCCGAAAGCGCTTCTGGAGGTCCAGGCGCTGAGCGTCCTGCCGCCCGGTGGCAGCGGTCCGGTCCTGCGCGGGGTCAGCTTCACCTTGCCACCCGGTCAGGCCCTTGGCGTCATCGGGCCTTCGGGGTCGGGCAAATCCTCGCTCGCCCGCGCGCTGATCGGCATCTGGCGGCCCTCTTCGGGGCGTGTCCGGCTGGATGGAGCGACGCTTGACCAGTACGACCCCGACGCGCTTGGCCGCTATGTCGGCTATCTGCCGCAGCGGGTTTCCCTCTTCGACGGCACCATCGCCGAGAACATCGCCCGGCTGCAGCGCGGGGCCGATCCGGCCCGCGTTGTCGCCGCCGCCCGCGCCGCCGCCGCGCACGAGATGATCCTGCAGCTCCCCGAAGGCTACGACACAGAGGTCGCCACGATGGGCAGCCGTCTGTCGGGCGGACAGGTGCAACGGATCGGCCTTGCCCGCGCCCTCTTTGGCGATCCGGTGATCCTGATCCTGGACGAGCCGAACTCGAACCTCGACAACGATGGCTCGCTGGCGCTGAACCAGGCGATCCGGACGGCGAAGGACAGGGGAGCGTCGGTCCTGATCATGGCCCACCGTCCCGCCGCCATTCAGGAATGCGATCTTCTGCTGGCGATGAAGGACGGGGCGGTGGCGGCCTTCGGTCCGCGGGATGCGGTGCTGCGCGAGGCGGTCAAGAATGCCGGGGACATCGCCCGCGCCACCGCGCCGGGAGGTGTG
>JBIJDO010000143.1:0-6697 GCA_044344105.1 Tabrizicola sp. | reverse complement strand
ACGCTGACCAGGATCTCGGGTGCCATCGTCGCCCAGGGCCAGATCGAGGTGCAGCGCGACCGCCAGGTCGTCCAGCATCCCGACGGCGGTGTGGTCGAGGCGATCGAGGTGGTCGAGGGCCAGAGGGTCGCGGCCGGCGATCCGCTGTTGCGGCTGGACGGTGCGGCGCTCAAGTCGGAACTGACCATCGTCGAAGGCCAGCTGTCCGAACTGAGGGCCCGGTCCACCCGCCTTGCCGCCGAACGCGACGGGAACGCCGAACTGATCTTCGACGCCGAACTTCTGGCCCAGGCCGAAACCTCCCCCGAGGTCGCCGCCCAGATCGAGGGCCAGCGCCGCCTGTTCGAGGCCCGGCGTGCCACGCTGGTCGAGCAGCGCGAACAGCTCGCCAAGCGGATCGAACAGATCCAGTCGCAGGCCGAGGGGATCGCCGCGCAGCGGGCGGCGCTGACCCGCCAGCTTGCCCTGATCGATCAGGAACTGGCGTCGCAGCAAAGCCTTCTGGACAAGGGCCTTGCCCAGGCCGGCACGGTTCTGGCCCTGCAGCGCGAACAGGCCCGGCTGGAAGGCCAGATCGGAGAGCTGGTGGCCTCGCTTGCCCAGACCGAAGGCCAGGTGACCGAGATCGAGATCCAGATCTCCGGCCTGGACACGCGCCGGCGTGAGGAAAGCACCACCGAACTTCGGGACACCGGCCCGGCGATCCTGGAACTTGCCGAACGCCGCCGCGCCCTGGTCGAACGGATCGACCGGCTGGAGATCCGCGCGCCCGTCGCGGGCATCGTCCTTGGCCTGCAGGTCACCACGCCCCGGTCGGTGCTGCGCGCTGCCGAGCCTGTCCTCTACATCATCCCGCAGGACCGACCCTTGGTGATCACCGCCCGCATCGCCCCGATCCACATCGACGAGGTTGCCGCCGGGCAGCCGGCGGAGCTGGTCTTCTCCGCCTTTTCTTCACGCGAGACGCCGCACCTGACGGGCCGCGTGACGCTGGTCTCGGCCGATGCGCTGACCGATCCGCAGACCGGGGCGACCTACTACGTGGCCGAACTGGAGCTGGACGAAGGCGAACAGGCGCGGCTTGGCGACAAGGTGCTGTTGCCGGGGATGCCGGTCGAGGTCTTCCTGCAGACCGGGCGCCGGACCCCGCTGGCCTATCTCGTCAAGCCCTTCACCGACTATTTCTCCCGCGCGTTCCGCGAGAGCTGACCGGCGCACCGCGCGGATCGGTGCCTGCGGGCACAAAGCCGCCCATCGGGCCAAGACTGACCCTGAAATGGCCACAAAGCTTGGCTTTACTGCGGATTGGCAAGCACGAGTCGGTCAGATCGGGTTGGAATTGGGCAGAATTGCGGCATTCGGAAACGGGGTCTTCGACCGCCTGCGCAGCAAGCTGCGCTGGGACGGCATCGCCACCACCGACAGCACGGGCCGCACCTGGTACGGTCGGGCCTCGGCGGCGGCGGTCCGCGCCTTTCTGGTGATGATCGTGATCGTCATGCCCTCGGTCATCCTGCCCGGGATCGGGACCGACACCAAGCAGATCGTGGCCCTTGTCGCGCTCTTCGGCGGGGCGCTGGTGTTCTTCGAATATCACGCGATCTACCCGAGCTTGATCGAGTTTCGCGACGGCGCGCCCTACAACCGCATCCGCTATCTGATGATCCTGACCATCGTCATCTTCCTGTCGATCATCGTCGCGGATCAGGAAGATTCCAGCACCGTTTCGCGCCTTTTCCGCGCGCTTGGCCTGCTGGTCGGCTCGGCCATGGACTTTCCGTATTCTCCGGTCCGCCTTGCCAGCTACATCATGTCCGAAGATGCGACCATCGCCCAGGTGATCGAGGTGCGCATCGCTGCGGGGACCGCCTACCTCATCTCGCTCTTCTCGCTCGGGCTTTTCGTGATCGTCCTCAAGCTGGTCGGCTGGCCCTCGACCAAAAGCGCCTTCAACGTCTGGGTCAATCTGCCGACGTTCGAGCCGACCGCCGGTGGCGACGTCGTCGACCGTCTGGTCCGCGACGCACACATGAACCTTGCCGTGGGCTTTCTTCTGCCGTTCCTCGTTCCCGCCGGCATCACCGTCCTGACATCGGGCATTCCGGCCGGCACGCTGACCTCGCCCCAGACGCTGATCTGGACCATGGCGCTTTGGGCCTATCTGCCTGCCGCCCTGATCATGCGGGCCGTCGCCATGGCCCGGATCGCCGACATGATCCGGATGAAGCGGGCCGCGAAACTGGCCGTCCTTGGCGCGATCGAGCCTGGCCGGCTGGAACGCGACGAAGACGAGGATGACGACCTCTGATCCGTCTTTGGTGCCTGGTCTGGCTTGTCCTTCTGGCCGCCCCTTCAGCGTCAGCCGAACCCCTGCGCATCGCCACCTGGAATGTCGGTCTGGACCGCACCGGCCCCGGCCTTCTGGTCCGCGACATCGAACGGGGCGAAGACCCGCAGATCGCCGCCGTCGTCCGGGTGATCGCGGCGCTGGATGCCGATGTCATCCTTCTGACGGCATTCGACTATGACCGTGGCGGGGTCGCCCTTGGCCTTCTCGCCGACCGGCTGGCTGCGGCCGGCACACCCTACCCGCAGCGGTTTGCCTTCCGCCCGAACACGGGCACCCAGACCGGCCTTGACGTGGACGGGAATGGCCGCACCGGCGACCCGCGCGACGCGCAGGGCTTCGGGCTTTATTCGGGTCAAGGCGGGATGGCGATCCTGTCGCGGCTGCCGATCGACACCGAAGGCGCGCGGGATTTCTCGGGCTTTCTCTGGCGCGACCTGCCCGGCACCCTGTCCGCCGATCCGCCGGAGCTTGCTGCCGTCCAGCGCCTGGCCACCACCGGCTTCTGGGATGTCCCGGTGATCACGCCCGACGGTCCCCTGCGCCTTCTGGCCTGGCACGCGACGCCGCCGGTCTTTGACGGGCCGGACGACCGCAACGGCAAGCGCAATCACGACGAGGCGGCGTTCTGGCGGCTGTACCTCGACGGCGCGCTGCCGATGGCCCCGCCCGAGGCCCCCTTCGTGCTCTTGGGCGATGGAAATCTTGACCCCGCCGACGGCGATGGCCTGCGCGAGGGGATCGGCGCGCTTCTCGACCATCCCGCCCTGCAGGACCCCGCCCAGCGTGGCGGCCATGGCCGGACCGAACCCGACCACGCAGGCGACCCGGCGCTCGACACGACACTTTACGACGACATCGGCGGGCTGCGGCTGGATTATGTGCTGCCTTCGGCCGGGCTGAAAGTCGTCGGGTCCGGCGTGCTCTGGCCGGCAGGGGGCGACCCGCTCCTCCCCGACCTGGTCCTTGCCTCGCGGCATTTCCCGGTCTGGGTCGACCTTGAACTTGCACCCGCCGAACCTTGACCCCGCCCGGTCCATTGGCTAGGCCAGCCGCGACCCTTCAGCCGGAGCGAACCCATGGCCAACCCGTCCCTCTTGATCCTCGCCGGAGACGGCATCGGCCCGGAAGTCATGGCGGAGGTGAAGAAGCTTATCGCCTGGATGGGGGCAAAGCGCGGTGTCCGGTTCGACGTGTCCGAGGACCTGGTCGGCGGTTCGGCCTATGACGCGCACGGCGTCCCGCTGACCGATGCCACGATGGCGAAGGCGCAGGCGGTGGATGCGGTGCTCCTTGGTGCCGTGGGCGGGCCGAAATACGATGCCTTGGACTTTTCCGTCAAACCCGAGCGGGGCCTTCTGCGCCTGCGCAAGGAAATGGATCTCTTTTCGAACCTTCGCCCGGCGCAGTGCTTCGACGCGCTGGCCGACTTCTCCAGCCTGAAGCGCGAGGTCGTCGCGGGCCTTGACATCGTCATCATCCGTGAGCTGACCAGCGGAGTCTACTTCGGCGAGCCGCGCGGCATCTTCAAGGAAGGCAATGAGCGGGTGGGGATCAACACCCAGCGCTACACCGAAAGCGAAATCGCCCGCGTCGCGCGGTCGGCCTTCGAGCTTGCCCGCAAGCGCAACAACAAGGTCTGCTCGATGGAGAAGGCCAACGTGATGGAGTCGGGCATCCTCTGGCGCGAAGTGGTGCAGGAGGTGCATGACCGCGACTACCCGGATGTCGCCCTGACCCACATGTATGCCGACAACGGGGCGATGCAGCTTTGCCGCTGGCCGAAGCAGTTCGACGTGATCGTGACCGACAACCTGTTTGGCGACGTGCTCTCGGACATGGCGGCGATGCTGACCGGGTCGCTTGGCATGCTGCCCTCGGCCTCGCTGGGCCTGCCGATGGCCAACGGCCGCCCTAAGGCGCTGTATGAACCGGTCCACGGCAGCGCGCCCGACATCGCGGGTCAGGGCAAGGCCAACCCGATCGCCTGCATCCTCAGCTTCGCCATGGCGCTGCGCTATTCGTTCGACCTCGGCGACGAGGCGACGCGGGTCGAAAAGGCCGTCGAGAAGGTGCTGGCCGATGGCGTCCGCACGGCCGACCTGATGGGCCCCGAGGGCGGCACGCCCGTCACGACCTCGCAGATGGGCGACGCGGTCCTCGCGGCGCTGGACGCCGGCCTCTGACCCTGACGCGGGCCCCGGCGGGCGTCGCCCGCGCCACCCGTGAAACCACAGCGGAGCAACCGATGTCCCCCAGCCTGCAAGGCGCCCTGCTCGGGCTTCTGGGCTTCGGCCTCTTTTCGGTCGCGGATGCGACGATCAAGCATCTGGGCGGCACCTACAGCCCGGTCCAGATCGTGGCTTTCGCCGGTCTTCTGACCCTGCCGCTGATCGGGGCCATGTGGCTGAGGGCACCGGTCAGCCTTCGCCCGGTCCATCCGGGGCTGATGGCGGTCCGGGTGGCCGCGCTGATCGGCAACGGACTGCTGGTGACCTACGCCTTCACGGTCCTGCCTCTGGCCCAGGCCTACGCGATCTTCTTCACTTTGCCCCTGATGCTCAGCCTCATGGCCTGGCCGGTCCTTGGCGACCGGATCGATGGCTTGGGGGCGGTGGCCGTGGTCCTGGGGCTGATCGGCGTGATCATCGCGCTGAACCCGGGCCGGATCGAACCCGGGGCCGGGCATCTGGCGGCGATCCTCGGCACGGTCCTTGCTGCCGTCCATTACCTCATCGTCCGCAAGACCGGAGGGGTCGAGGCCGCCGTGCCGATGATGCTCTATCCGATCCTCGGACAGACGCTCTCGGCCTTCCTGCTGTTGCCCGGCCGCTATGTCGCCATGCCCGCCGCCGACCTGGCCGCCGTCGCTGCGCTCGCGGTCTTCGGCCTTGGCGGCACGCTGGTGATGCTGGCCGCCTACCGGATCGCCCCGCCCATCGTCGTGGCCCCGATGCAGTACTCCCAGATCGCCTGGGCCGCGCTCTTCGGTGCCCTTTTGTTTGCCGAGCCGATGTCGGCCATGACGGCGTCCGGCATGGGCATCATCGCCGTCGCCGGTCTCATGGTCATTGCCCGCCGAGGCGGGTGAAAACCGCGCCAATGCGCCCGACCCGCCCTTGCAACTCCCGGGATAACGCGCGACACTGGTGCCGCTAACAGGGTGCCTCTCCACGCGCCCGCCAGCCCGGAAATTTTCAGATGTCCCCTACGCTTCGCGGCGCGCTTCTGTCGCTGGCCGCCTTTGCCGCCTATGCCACCCATGACGTCGTCGTCAAATACCTGGGCGGGACGTATTCGTCGTTCCAGACGATGTTCTTTGCCGGGCTGATGGGCTTTCCGATCGTCACCATCCTTCTGCTCAGCGACCGCCGCGACGGAACGCTGATCCCCCGCCACCCCTGGTGGACCGCGCTGCGCACCGTCAGCGCCGTGGTGACCGGGGCCATGGGGTTCTATGCATTCTCCGTCCTGCCGCTGGCCGTCTGCTACGCGATCTTCTTTGCCATGCCGCTCTTGATCACGCTGATGGCGATCCCGATGCTGGGCGAGAAGGTCGGGCTCCGCCGCGGGATCGCCGTCATGGTCGGACTGCTCGGCGTCCTTATCGTGCTGCGACCCGGCGGCGGAGACGGATTCACGCTCGGTCACCTGGCCGCATTGGGGGCCGCCACGACCGGTTCGCTCAGTTCCGTGATCGTCCGCAAGATCGGGCGCGACGAACGGTCGGTCGTCCTGATGCTTTATCCCATGGTCCTGACCTTCGTCGCGACCGGGGCGCTGATGCCCTTCGTCTACCAGCCGATGCCGGTCTCCGATCTGGCGCTCACTGCCGTCATGGCCTTTCTCGGCACGCTCGGTGCGCTTGGCAGCATCGCCGCCTACCGCATCGCCCCTGCCGTCATCGTGGCCCCGATGCAGTATTCCCAGATCATCTGGGCCGCGATCTATGGCTGGCTGTTCTTCAACGAGAGCGTGGATGTCTACACAGCCGCCGGGTCCGCCGTCATCATCGCATCCGGCATCTACATCGTGCTGCGCGAAGGCACGCCCTCGGTCAGCCAGAACCGCCCGGTGCTGGAGAACCGCACCCGGTGGGAGATCGGCACTTTCCCGCGGATTTCCAGCTGGCTTAAGCGGTTCGAACGCGGGGCCGATCAGGCCTGACGCCTCTTGCCAAAGCCGGGCGGACGGTTTAACCCCCCGCCATCGGTCGGAGCGTAGCGCAGTCTGGTAGCGCACCTGCTTCGGGAGCAGGGGGTCGGAGGTTCGAATCCTCTCGCTCCGACCAAATTCCCGAACCCTGTTGCAAATGCCTCCAAGGGCCTGGCGACAAACGCCGCGCGACAG
>JBIJDO010000296.1:0-4267 GCA_044344105.1 Tabrizicola sp. | reverse complement strand
GAGCCTTTTTTCCAGCCCCGGCGGAATCGAGCCCTACGCGGCCGCCGCGTCGGACCTCTACCAGGACCTGTTTGGCGAAGGCACTTTTACCGGCAAGGGCATCTACGAGCTCGACGCCTTCGAGGCCGCGCTGGACGGCCGCGTGCCCGAGAACACGCTTCTCAGCCACGACCTGTTCGAGGGTACCTTCGCACGCGCGGGCCTCGCGTCAGACATCGAAGTGGTTGAGGACTATCCTGCCCGGTACGATGTGGACATCCGCCGCCAGCACCGTTGGACACGCGGCGACTGGCAACTCCTGCCCTGGATCTTCGGTCAAAGACGCCGAGATCGGGGCGGTCTTCCGGAGCTTGGGCGCTGGAAGATGTTCGACAACCTGCGGCGCTCATTGACCGCACCATTTGCTTTTCTCTCCTTCTTCGTCGGCTGGCTCCTGCCTTGGCCGCAGGCGCTGATGTGGACGGCCCTGACCCTCGCGCTCCTCGCCATGCCGCGACTCCTTTCGCTGCCGTTCGGCTTCTTCCCGACCCGTTCCGGCGTCACACTCAGCAGTCACGTCGCGGCGCTTCTGTCGGACGCCTTTACCGCCTTGGGCCAGATTGCCGTCAGCCTTGTCCTTCTGGCCGACACTGCGGCGACCATGCTGGACGCCATCGTCAGGACGCTCTGGCGCCTTCGTGTCACGCGCCGACACCTTCTGGAATGGATGACCGCCGCACAAGCGAGCCGCAGCGCCCGTCCGAGCCTTGTGCGGCACTACCTGTCGATGCTGCCGGGAGTGGCCTTGGGACTTGCCGCGACCGGTTTTTCGCTTGGTCTGAACCCCGAGGTATGGCCGCTGTCACTGGGCTTCGGGCTACTCTGGGTTATGGCGCCCTCGCTTGCGCAGGCAATCAGCCTGCCAAAAGTACAAAAGACGGCTGCCACCCTCACCCATGACCAAGCGCAGGAATTGCGGCTAATAGGCCGTCGCACCTGGCGTTATTTCGAGACATTCGTCACGACGGAAGAGAACTTCCTGCCCCCTGACAACTTCCAGGAAATCCCGCGCCCGGCCGTCGCCAGCCGAACCTCGCCCACCAACATCGGGGTTTACCTTCTCTCCACGGTTGCCGCGCATGACATGGGCTGGATTGGCCGACGCGCCGCCCTCCAGCGAATGCTGGACACGCTGCACACTATCCAGCGCATGCCCCGATTCCGCGGCCACCTGTACAATTGGCACGACACCCGGGACCTCCGCGTCCTCGACCCGGCATATGTTTCGTCGGTCGACAGCGGAAATCTGGCGGGGCACCTGATCGCCGTCGCGCAGGCCTGTCGTGCCTGGGCGTCCGAAACCGCGCTCGACGACCTCGTGGTGCGGCAGGCGATGGGAGATTGCGCGCTTTTGGCCCGCCGCTCGCTCGGATCCCAAGCCGACGACCTCGACCTGATCCGCGCCCTGGTCGAGGTTGCCGCGGCTGCCGCAGACCCGGCGACGCCGCTTGCCTCGCTCTCTACCCCGATGGCGCAGGCGCTGGCCCTGTCCGGCGACACGCTGTCCGAGGCCAGGGTCTGGACCACCGGTATGCGGACAGCACTGGCCGACCACCTGCAGGACCTCGCCAGCCCGCCCGAGACCCGCCTTTTGCAGGAAGTCGAGGCACAGTGCCGACGCCTGGCCCTGGAAATGGACTTTCGCTTCCTTCTCGAGCCGGAAAAGAAGCTCCTTTCCATCGGCTTTTCCGTTGCGACCAATCGGCTGGATACCAATTGCTACGACCTGCTCGCCTCCGAAGCCCGGCTGGCGAGCCTGTTCGCCATCGCCAAGGGCGATGTGGAAACCCGGCACTGGTTCCATTTGGGTCGCCCCGCCACGCCCATCGGATCGGGCTCAGCGCTGATCTCGTGGTCGGGCAGCATGTTCGAATATCTGATGCCTTCGCTGGTCATGCGAGCGCCTGCCGGATCGGTCCTCGAACAGACCACGCGCCTCGTCGTCGCCCGGCAGCGGGCCTATGCGGCGGCGCTGGGAATTCCTTGGGGTATCTCGGAATCCTCCTACAACGCCCGCGACCTGGAGATGACCTACCAGTATTCGAACTTCGGCGTGCCGGGTTTGGGGCTGAAGCGCGGACTCAGCGAGAACCGGGTCATCGCGCCCTATGCGACGGGGCTCGCGGCGATGGTCGACCCTGTGGCAGCCGTAGAAAACTACGCGCACCTTGCAAGCATCGGGGCCGAAGGGCGCTTCGGCTTCTACGAAGCGGTGGATTTTACTCCCGCACGCCTTCCGTCGAATGAAAGCCACGCGATCGTCCGCAGCTTCATGGCCCACCATCAGGGCATGACGATCACCGCGATAGCCAACACGCTGCAGGACGGACGCCTGCGCGCCCGGTTCCATGCCGAACCGATGATCCAGGGGGCCGAGCTTTTGTTGCAGGAACGCATCCCCCGCGACGTCGCCAGCGCCCCGCCCCGCGCGACTGATGTTCTCGTCGCACCTGTCGAACAGCTTGACGCGCCCGCCGTGCGAAGGTTCGAGAGCCCGGCGTTTGAGCCCCCGACCGCGCATCTTCTATCCAACGGCAACTACGGCGTGATGCTGACACCCTCCGGCGAAGGCTTCAGCCGCTGGCGCGACATGGCCGTCACCCGCTGGCGGGACGATGCGGCCCAGGCGGCCCTTGGCGCATTCGTCTTCCTGCGCGACCGCGACACGAGCGAGATCTGGTCGCCCAGCGTGCAGCCCAGGCCGGCGGGCGCTGCGCACCACCGCTCAGTCTTCTGCGAGCACCACGCCGCCTTCACCCGCGACGGACCGCGCCTGACCACGACAATGGAAATCGTGGTGTCGGCCGAAGATGACGCCGAGGCCCGCCGGATCACCCTCACAAACAGCGGCCGCCGCCCGCGCGACATCGACGTGACCTCCTACGGCGAGCTGGTGCTGGCCCCGCCCTCTGCCGACCTTTCGCATCCGGCATTCTCCAAAATGTTCGTCGTCACGGACTACCTGCCGGAACTTGGCGTCATCATTGCCACCCGCCGCCGCCGATCGCCGCATGACCCTGAGGTCTGGGCGGCCCATATCGCCGTCGTGGAGGGCGAGGATATCGCACCGATCCAGATCGAGACCGACCGCGCGCGCTTCATCGGGCGTGGGCGCAACGTTGCGAAGGCAGCAGCGTTGGATCAGCCGCTGTCGGGAACGACTGGCACGGTTCTCGACCCCATTTTCTCCATCCGTCGCAGTGTTCGCGTCCCGGCGGGGGGTACGACACGGGTTACTTTCTGGACGATGGTGGCCGATACGCCCGACGCTCTCCTCGACCTGGTGGACCGGCACCGAGACGCCTCGGCCTTCTCGCGGGCGGCGACGCTCGCCTGGACCCAGGCGCAGGTCCAACTGCGCCACCTCGGGATCACACATGCCGATGCCGCCGACTTCCAGACGCTGGGCGGGATGGTGATGCGCAACGACGCAAGGCTCCGCGCCGCTCCGTCCCAGATTATCGCCGGGGCCGCCCCCCAGTCTGCGCTCTGGGCCTTGGGTATTTCCGGAGATCTGCCCATCGTGCTGTTGCAGATCGACGATTCCGAGGACATCGCAGTCCTGCATCAGGCGATCAGCGCCCACGAATACTGGCATATGCGACAGCAGGCCGTGGACCTTGTGGTGCTGAACGACCGGATGTCGTCTTATGTTCAGGACCTGCAAATCGCGATCGAGGGGGCTGTACGCTCGGCCCGCTCCCGCCCGCAGGCCCCCGGCATCCATGCCCCGGCCAAGGGCACGATCCATGCGCTGCGATCAGACCTCCTTCATGCCGGAGCGCGGGCGCAGCTCTTCTCGGTTGCCCGCGTCATCATCGTGGCCAGCCGGGGCGACATCGCGCAGCAGCTTGCACGTCTTTCGTCCTTGCCAGCGACCGAACCGCTTGCCTTGCCTTCCCCCCCCGAAACACCTTGCCCCGTGCCCCCGCCGGACCTTCCGACCCTCGAATTCTTCAACGGCACCGGCGGCTTCGACCGCGAAGGGCGCGAGTATGTGACGATCCTCCGGGACGGCAAGACCACACCGGCCCCCTGGATCAATGTCATCGCGAACACGGGCTTCGGCTTCCAGGTCTCGGCAGAAGGCAGTGGGCATGTCTGGTCGGAAAACAGCCGCGAGAACCAGCTCACCCCATGGTCGAATGACCCGGTGACCGACCCGGCGGGCGAGGCAATTTATCTGCAGGACCTGGAAAGCGGCCAGATCTGGACCCCCACCGCCCTG
>JBIJDO010000394.1:0-3070 GCA_044344105.1 Tabrizicola sp. | reverse complement strand
AAGATAAACAACGGCTTGCGCCAGGGCCAGTTCGCCTTCGGGCGACCCCAGCCGCTCGTAAGTCTGCCAGCCGTCCAGACAGACGGCCTCGGCCTGCGGATCGGCAAGGCCGATATCCTCGACCGCCATCCGGGTGATCCGGCGGGCCAGAAAGCGCGGGTCTTCACCGCCCTCAAGCATCCGGGCGAACCAGTAGAGGGCGGCGTCCGGATCGGACCCCCGCACCGATTTGTGCAGGGCCGAGATCAGGTTGTAATGCGCGTCCCCCGCCTTGTCATACCGCGCCGCGCGCCGCATCAGCCGCTCTGCCAACTCGTCGCGGTCAAGGGCGGCCTCCAGCTTCCAGGCGGCGATCTGTTCGATCAGGTTCAGAAGCGCGCGACCATCGCCGTCGGCCATCTCCAGCAGCGCCTCGCGCGCCTCACCCTTCAAGGGCAGCGCCTGTCCCAACTCCTTCTCGGCCCGCTGGGCAAGGCGTTCCAGGTCGGTCAGCGAAAGTCTTTCCAGAACAATGACCTGCGCACGGGACAGCAGGGCGGCGTTCAATTCGAACGAAGGGTTCTCCGTGGTCGCTCCGACCAGAAGTATGGTTCCGTCTTCCATATGCGGCAGGAACCCGTCCTGCTGCGCCTTGTTGAAGCGGTGAATCTCGTCGACGAAGAGCAGCGTGCCTTTCCCGTTCTGTCGCCGCAGCCTGGCAGCCTCGAACACCTTGCGCAGGTCGGGCACGCCGGTGAAGATCGCGCTGATCTGGACGAAGGTCAGATCGGTGGCATCTGCCAGAAGCCGGGCGATCGTGGTCTTCCCGACGCCGGGCGGACCCCACAGGACCAGCGAGGACAAGGACCCCGCCGCCAGCATGGCCCCAAGCGGGCCGGTCTTCGACAGTACCTTTTCCTGGCCGATGACCTCTGACAGCGCGCGCGGACGCAGCCGGTCCGCAAGCGGACGCGGGGCGTCTGAGTGCGGCGCAGCCGCAATGTCAAACAGATCGGCCATGTCACTTCCTCAGCGGGACGACTGATGCCAGCCTCCGCAGCGGCTGTCTTCCGGCCTCCTGCTGCGCCGGTGCAGGAAAGACCAGCACGTTGCAATCAATCGCATCCGATCAATGCATCTTGGCGGCCAGGTTGATCGTCACGCAGACGCAGTCCAGCCCGTCGAAGTTCAAAAGCGGTCCCGCAGGCTCGCATTCCAGGCCGACCCGGCGACCGATCCGGCGCGAGGCTTCGGGGATGAGGCCCAGGACCTGGGTCGCCCCAAGCTCGCGCGCCGCGTTGACCATCTCCTGGCGCAGCTGCAGCTGGACCCGCAGCCGCATCGCGGCCGGCACGGCCTCGGACACGAAGACCCGGCTGCTTTCCCAGATGTTTTCCGCCACCGGCGCGGTGAAATCCAGAAGATTGGCCGGAATGCTTTCCAGAAGGCCGCGCTGCGCATCGCGGATCATGTAGCTGTAGATTCCGCAGCGGTGTGTCGTCGGCGTCAGGCGAATGCCGGCGAGCACTTCGCCATTGTCATGCACTGCAACCCAGCGGCTGGCGGGGGTGTCGTACTGATCGAATTCCATGCCGTTGGACTGCGGCAGGTCCCATTTGTTGTTCTGGATGAACGCACGATGCCGTGCCCTGAACATGTTGGCGAAAAGCTCGCCGTGGTTGTGCAGGTTCTCGTAGGATAGGGTGGTCACTTCCATCATAGTCTCCTTCTGCTTGGCCCTAGAGTAGCAAAAGGAACCTCACATCCTTACAGCAATCGGTACTCGCGCGCCTTTCTCAAGGCTTCGGTGGCAGTTCTGGCCTCCAGTCTGATGCGTGCAGAGTTCAGTCGTGCCTTGAAGGCGCTTTCCGATATTCCCAGTTTTGCTGCGGCGGCAGTGTGTCGGTCCCCATTCGCGATGCATTGCAGCGCTTCGATTTGCGCTTTCGTTAGTTCCGATGGAGGCTTTGCCGCGATATGCAACCTTGCGGTGATATCGGCCAGGCGTTCCATCTCGGCGTCCGTGAACTCGCGGTCGGGCCGGGTGATGCCCGCCATCGACCGCGAGGTTATGGGGCCGTAGGAAGAGACAGCACCGTACTTCATCCCGAAGGTGGCCGCCTTCTTCAAAAGCTCGAATGGGTCCGGCAGCGGAATCTCGCTCCAGCGCCGGGTTCCTGCCGTGCCTATTCCCCAGAAAATCACCGGATCCCTCAGGTAATAGGAATGGGAATTGTAGTACTCGACCCAATCGGCCGGGTACCGGCTGTGATAGATCAGCGGGCTGGCAAAGCGGATATGCAGTCCCACCGCAAACCCTGCTGGCGCCAGTTCGTGCAACTCGTCATAAAGCTCGGTCAATCGTTTACTCTGCGACATCAACTTGGGTGTTCCCTAGCGGATTCATTTTCAACCTTAGGGACACTTTTTCAAGTCTGCCAGCGCTTTGAGACCGACCAATTCTGCGCTTTGGCGACAGAAAGGCCGGTTTTCGGGCGTCCGCATCAAGCGGCAAAGCCCGCCGGAGGCGGGCCTTGCGTCGAAACGATACGGTCGCGTGCGGGTCAGACCGCCTCGGCGGCTGCGATCCTTGCGTGATCGGCGGCACCCTTGGCCGAGGTATCGCGGTCGACGAACTCGATGATCGCCATCGGCGCCATGTCGCCATAGCGGAAGCCGGCCTTCAGGACGCGCACATAGCCGCCCTGGCGATCCTTGTAACGCGGCCCGAGGATGGCAAACAGCCGCTCGGTATGGATGTCCTGCTTCAGCTGGGCATGGGCCTGACGCCGGGCGTGCAGGTCGCCGCGCTTGGCCAGCGTGATCAGCTTCTCGATGATCGGGCGCAGTTCCTTGGCCTTGGGCAGCGTGGTCTTGATCTGCTCGTGCTCGATCAGCGAGCCGGCCATGTTGGCAAAGAGCGCCTTTCGGTGCTCGTGGGTGCGGTTCAGGCGGCGATAGCCGCGGGCGTGACGCATGATGGTCTCCTAAGTCTCGTTTTGCTTTGTGTTGCTGCCTGTGCGTGCAGACAGCGTCGTTGGGGCGGGATTGCCCGGGTCGCAGGTCAGGCGGGGATCATGCCCCGCCCTTC
>JBIJDO010000076.1:0-9571 GCA_044344105.1 Tabrizicola sp. | reverse complement strand
GCGCCCAGATCACGTCGGTCTGGTAGAGGTCGATATCGGTAGCTCCGGCGGCAAGCCACAGACGATACTGGCCGAACTGGTCGGTGGTGGACGCGGGCATCGGCACCATGGTCACGGTGTTGCCCGACGCCTCTTCCCACGGCTTGACCAGGGTCTTGAAGTTCTCGACCGCGTTGCCGACGGCGCCCGAGACGTAGAACAGCTCTACAGCCATGACAGGTGCGCCGAATACGGCAAGCATGGCTGCGGTTGCGGTCGCGCGAAGGGCGCGGCCTTTCATGATCCTCATCGGTAGTCCTCCCAAAGGGCGCCTTTCGCGGCGCTCGCTCTCAGCATAAAACGCAGTGGTTGTGTCCGATTGTGCTTCGGCATCATCCAAAACGATTTGGAAGACATAGTCTCCAAAGCGCTTTCGGTCAACGATTCGCTCCGCGTCGGGGAGTGTGGCGCATCCGCTTGCCAGTCGGTCCGGTTGCGGCGATCCTGCCGGAATGGTGCAGGATCCGGTCACTCTGCGGCTGCGGCTTCTCTTCGGAGACCGGCTGGTCTTCGGACCCGGCAAGGGCGAGCTGCTGGCCCGGATCGACGAGACCGGCTCGATCGCGGCGGCGGGCCGGGCGATGGGGATGAGCTACAAGCGCGCCTGGGCGCTGGTCGAGGAGATGAACGCCGCATTCCGCGCGCCGCTGGTCGTCTCGGCGCGCGGCGGGGCCGGCGGCGGGGGCGCGGCGCTGACGGCCGAAGGGCAGGAGGTCCTGTCCGCCTACCGCGCGATGGTCGCCGCCATCGCTGCCGCCGCCGCGCCCGAGGTCTCGCGGATCGCGGCGCTTCTGTCCGATATGTCCGACGGGAAATAACGCTTGCGCTGCGCCTCCCGCCCGCAATATGTTCACCGGAACATATCGAGGGGTCCATGCGCCGCCTGCTTCCCGCCCTTGCGCTCATCCTGGCCGGACAGACCGCGACGGCAGAGGTCACGGTGTTTGCCGCCGCCAGCCTGAAGACCGCGCTGGACGAGATCGCTGCCGACTGGACCGAGGCGACGGGGACGACGGTCGTCCTGTCCTATGGCGGCACGCCCGCACTGGCCCGGCAGATTGCCGAGGGCGCGCCCGCAGACTTGTTCCTGTCGGCCTCGGCCGCCTGGATGGACGATCTTGCCGAAAAGGCCCTGATCCGGACGGTCACGCGCCGCGACCTACTGGGCAACAGCCTGGTGCTTGTCGGGGCGGCGGGCGCGCCGCCGGTGACGGTGGACGCCTCGCTCGACCTTGCGGGGCTTCTTGCCGGGGGCAAGCTCTCGATGGCCCTGGTCGATTCCGTGCCTGCCGGGCAATACGGCAAGGAAGCGCTGCAGAGCCTCGGGCTCTGGGCCAGCGTCGAGGCAAGCGTCGTGCAGTCCGAGACCGTCCGCGCCGCGCTGAAACTGGTGGCGCTGGGCGAGGCCCCCTATGGTGTGGTCTATGCCTCCGATGCCCTGGCAGAGCCGGAGGTGACCCAGGTTGGAACCTTTCCCGAGGGCAGCCATACGCCCATCGTCTTTCCGGCAGCGCTGACCGCCACGGCCGGGAAAGACGCCACGGCCTTTCTTGACTATCTCGGCTCGGACACGGCAGCGGCGGTCTTTCGTCAAAACGGCTTCCGTCCCTTGCCGTGACCCGCAACGCCATGGCAGCCTGCCCGCATGACTGACTGGCTCCCCCCCGAGGCCGCGACGGCACTTGCGCTGTCCCTGCGGGTCTCGCTGGTGGCCACCCTTGCCAGCCTGCCCTTCGGCATCCTCGCCGCCTATGCCCTGGCGCGCTGGCGGTTTCCGGGGCACGGGGTTCTGAACGGACTGGTGCATCTGCCCTTGATCCTGCCGCCGGTTGTGACAGGCTACCTCCTCCTTCTCACCTTCGGCCGGAACGGCTGGGTGGGCAGCGCCCTCTGGGACTGGTTCGGCGTCACCATCGCCTTCCGCTGGACCGGGGCGGCCCTCGCTGCCGCGATCATGGCCTTTCCGCTGATGGTCCGGGCGATCCGGCTGGCGATCGACGCGGTGGACCCCAAGCTGGAGGAAGCCGCCGCCACCCTCGGAGCCTCGCGCCCGGCGGTGTTCCTGACCGTCACCCTGCCGCTGATCCTGCCCGGCGTCATCGCGGGCGCGGTCCTCGCCTTCGCCAAGGCGATGGGCGAGTTCGGCGCGACGATCACCTTTGTCGCAAACATTCCGGGCGAGACGCAAACCCTGCCGACCGCGATCTATTCTTTCCTGCAGGTGCCGGGCGGCGATGCGGCGGCGCTGCGCCTGGTGGCCATCTCGGTTGCGGTGGCGATGGGCGCGCTGGCGCTGTCGGAATGGCTGTCGCGGCGGGTCGCGGCGCGGATCACCGGGCGATGACGCTCGACATCCGCCTCAGCCACCAGTTTCCCGATTTCCAACTGGAGGCGGACCTGTCCCTGCCCGACGGGCTGACCTGCCTTTTCGGGCGGTCCGGCTCCGGCAAGACCACGCTGGTCAACGCGATCGCCGGGCTCCTGACGCCGGACCGCGCCGACATCCGGCTGGACGGACAGGCCCTGCACGATCTGCCGCCGCACCGGCGCGGGGTCGGCTATGTCTTTCAGGACGCACGGCTCTTTCCGCATCTGACGGTCGAGCGGAACCTGACCTATGCCTTCGCCGCCAGCCGGTGGAAGGCTTCGACCGGATCACCGGCCTTCTGGGCATCGGGGGGCTACTGTCGCGGCGACCCGGCACCCTGTCGGGAGGCGAGCGGCAGCGGGTGGCCATCGGCCGGGCGCTTCTGTCGCGGCCCAGGCTTCTTTTGATGGACGAACCGCTCGCCGCCCTGGACGAAGCGCGGAAGGCCGAAATCCTGCCTTACATCGAGGCGCTGCGCGACGAGACCGGCCTGCCGACCCTTTACGTCAGCCATTCCCTGCCCGAGGTTGCGCGCCTTGCCACCACCATCGTGGTGCTCGATGCAGGCAGGGTCTTTGCAAGCGGTCCCGCAGCGCGGGTGCTGTCCGATCCCGCGACCGCACCCCTCATGGGCCTGCGCGATGCGGGGGCGGTCCTCAGCGCACGGATCGCGGCTCAGGAACCGGACGGGCTGACCCGGCTTGACACCGTCGCGGGTCCGCTCTGGCTGCCGCAGATCGCCGGGCCTGCGGGCCGCACCGTTCGCGTCCGGATCGCCGCGCAGGACGTGATCCTGTCCCGCACCCGTCCCGAGGGCCTGTCCGCCCTCAACATCCTTCCGGCCACCGTCGCGGCCCTGCACGACGGCCAGGGTCCCGGAATGCTGGTCCGGCTGGATCTCGGGGGCGAGCATCTTCTGGCCCGACTCACCCGCCGCTCGGCGCTGGCGCTCGGGCTTGCGCCGGGTGTCGCCGTGCACGCGGTCCTGAAATCCGTGGCGGTGGCCCATGCCGATGTCGGAACCGGGCCCGGGCCGGGCTAGGAGCCATGCCCGATTCGGCCCCGGAGCGACCGGAATTGCGCCCGCCGTCGCGCTTTGAGGGACACTTCCCGTGACAGGCGCACGGAACGCAGTCACCTTGGGTTGTATGCGCGCATTGCATCGTTGACAGGCCCACCCGGTGCGGGAGTAAACTTCGCCCGCAGGGGGGTGCGCGGTCCGGCTGACAAGGTCCTGTTACAGAGGGTCTGCTAGTCAGGCGGCACTGCGCGCTCATGTGAACGAAAACACTCGGGGACAGCCCGCGCCTCACACCGAATGAAACCAGGGAGACGAACTGTGAAAAACACCACCTCCGCCTTCAGCCGCCGCCGGTTCCTGCAAGGGTCCGCCGCGGGTGCGGGCATCCTCGCCGCTCCGGCGATCATCTCGTCGAAGGCCCTCGCCGCGTCGGGCGAAGTGAACTTCACCGGCTGGGCAGGCTATCCTGCGCTGGCCGAAAAGGTCTTCCCGGCCTTCACCGCCGCGACCGGGATCACCGTCAACTTCAAGGAACTCCCCGATCAGGACACGATGTTCGCCGAAGGCAAGGTCGCGCTTGACGCCGGCGGCATCGACGTGATCGAGCCGACGATCGACCGCGTCGGCGCCTGGGATTCGAACGGCCTCCTCGGCGCCTGGGACGAATCCAAGCTTGCCATGGACAACTACCTGCCGGGTCTCGCCGATGGCGCGGCGGGCGAACGCTCGCGTCCCGGCGGGATGCTGAAATACGTGCCTTCGGTCTGGGGCACGGAATCGCTGGTGGTCAACACCGCCAATGCCAAGGTGTCGTCCCCGCCGTCGCTGGGCGACCTCTTCAACCAGGAAAACCCGGCCGTGCTGCGCCCGCATTCGGCGCTGGCCGCGATGGGCCGCTGGCTCGACGCGACCGGCCAGCTGCCGCGCCCCTGGATGGACGGCTACACCGACATGGGCGCAATGGCCGAGCTGTGGGACATCGCGCTGGCGAAAGCCATCGAGATGAAGGGCAACGTGGTGCAGTACTGGTCGGGCGAGAACGAGGCCAACGCCGGCTTCACCGCAAACGGCGCGGTGATCGGTCTTTGCTGGGATTCGACCGGCTTCAACCTGCGCAACGATGGCTATGCCTATCTTGCCCCGACCGAAGGCGCTTTCGCCTGGCACCAGGGCTTCATCCTGACCAAGAACGCGACCAACGTCGATGAGGCGCATGAGTTCGTCAAATGGGTCTCGACCGCCGAGGGCGCTGCGGCCTGGGCTTCGGCCTTCTCCTCCAACCCGGTGGGCAAGGGCGCGGCTGACCTTCTCGATCCCGAAGTCGCCGCCTACTACAGCGGCACCTTCAACGACGAGGCGCTGTCGAAACTGTGGTGGTGGCCCGACCAGTCGGCCGACTTCCTCGCCAAGCGCGCCGAATACGCCGACAAATACAAGGCGGCCTGATCCGGCCTGCCTCGGAAAGTCCACGCCGGGCCGAAAGGCTCGGCGTGGCTTTTTTGGGCACCGCTGTGTCGGTCCGGACCCAAGGCACGGCCGGAACAGGCGATATCCATTGCGCGGTCCGGGCGGCCTGCTAGCCTGCACCAAAAGCCAACAGCAAAAAAGACTGACCACAGGGGGACGACGCGGGCCATGAGCGCGGGAATAGATCTGGAAAACGTCTGCTGCGACTTCGGCACCTTCCGCGCCGTGGACAATGCCAATGTGTCGATCAAGCCGGGCGAGTTCTTCTCGTTCCTCGGACCCTCGGGCTGCGGCAAGACCACGATCCTGCGCATGGTCTCGGGCTTCATCGAGCCGACCGAAGGGGCGATCCGGATCGGCGGCAAGGACGTGAAGGGCACGCGGCCGAACCAGCGCCCGACCGCGCTGATCTTCCAGAACCTCGCGCTCTTCCCGCTGATGCCGATCTGGGAGAACATCGCCTTCGGACTGGAGGTGCGCGGCGTCGACAAGGCCACGCGCCGCAAGAAGGCGGAAGACCTCCTGAAGCTCGTCGACCTGCCCGGTGCCGCCGACAAGATGGTCAGCCAGCTGTCCGGCGGGCAGAAGCAGCGGGTGGCGATTGCCCGCGCGCTTGCGGTCGAACCTTCGGTGATGCTCCTTGACGAGCCCCTGTCGGCGCTGGACCTGAAGCTTCGCCAGCACATGCGGGCCGAACTGCGCGCGATCCAGAAGCGGACGGGCGTCACCTTCATCTACATCACCCACGACCAGGGCGAGGCGCTGGCGATGTCCGACCGGGTGGGCGTCATGTCCCAGGGCCGCATCCAGCAGATCGCCGCCCCGCGCGACATCTACGACAACCCGGTCAACGGCTTCGTGGCCAGCTTCGTCGGCGAAAACAACATCTTCGAGGGTGACGTCGGCCCCGCTTCCGGCGGCATGGCGGCGCTGACCGGCCCGCATGGGGCCTTCCGTGCCAGGGTGCAGCCCGAAGCGCAGGGCAAGGCGCTGAAGCTCTACGTCCGGCCCGAACACACCGTCCTGTCGAAATCGCAGGCCGCCGAGAACTCGGTCGAGATGCAGGTGACCGAGGTCGCCTTCGAGGGCGCCTTCATCTCGGTCCACGGGCAGGCGGCGGGCGGCAAGCGCCTTTCGGCCGAAGTCAAGAACGACGGGGTGACGGCGGTGCCGGGGGTCGGCGACACGGTCTTCGCCGGTTTCGACGCGGCGCGTGCGCTGCTCTTGCCCGACGCGAACGTAAGGGGCTAGACCGATGGAGGATCTCGTCCGCCGCTACGGCAAGGGACTGACCGCGGTCTTCTGCCTGCTGGTCGCCTTCTGGATTCTGGTTCTGGTGATCCTGCCGAACTTCGCCATGTTCGAGCAAAGCTTCCGGCCCTATCTGCCGGTGGTCGAGGTGGGCGGACCGAAGGACGTCTACTCGCTGGCCAACTACGGCAAGATTTTCGACAACGGGTTTGCCACGACGATCTTCGGCATTCCGGTGACGATCCCGATCCATATCAAGACCTTCCTCGATACGGTCTTCTATTCCTCGATGGTGACTTTCTTCACCCTGATCCTGGCCTATCCGCTGGCCTATTTCCTTGCCAAGATCGCGAGCCCGAGGTCGATTCCGACGCTCCTTCTCCTCCTCTTCATCCCGATGTGGGTGTCCGAGGCGCTGCGGGCTTTCGCCTGGTACATCATCCTGACCTTCAACGGGCCGCTGAACGTGTTCCTCAAGGCGATCGGCATGATCGACGACAGCATCCGCTGGCAGAACGGCATCTTCACCAGCTACGACGCCATCGTCATCGTGCTGACCTACTGCTACGTCCTGTTCATGCTGTTCCCGATCTACACCGCGATCACCTCGCTCGACAGCAACCAGATCGAGGCGGCCGAGGACCTCGGCTCCCCCTGGTGGCGGACGCACTGGCGCGTGGTGATCCCGCATGCCAAGCCCGGCATCGCCAGCGGATGCGTGATGGTGTTCATGCTGTCGGCAGGCTCGCTCCTGGTGCCGACGGTGGTCGGCTCGACCAAGGCGAACTGGTTCCCGCAGACGATCTACACCTGGTTCAACGACGCGCTCGACTGGAACACCGGGGCGGCCTATTCGATGATCTTCCTTCTGGTCTGCATCATCTTCGTGATCCTCGCGATGCGGGTCTTCAAGGTCAAACTCTCGGACATCGCCAAATGACCCGGAACCGCGCCATCCTCGGGCAGATCTACTTCGGCCTCTTTGTCCTTTACCTCCTCGTCCCGCTCGCGGTGATGGCGGGGGCGGCGTTCAACGACAGCAAGCTGCCGACCGTGGCCCCCTGGAAGGGCCTGACCTGGCGCTGGTTCGGCGATCTCTGGGCCGATCAGGTGATGTGGGGGGCTTTCCTCAACTCGATCCTCGTCGCCCTTGCGGTCGTGGCGCTGGCGGTGCCGATCGGGACGGCGGCGGCGATCCTGCTGAACTCGATCTCCGGCAGGGTCCGCGCCACGCTCTACGGCTTCATGGTCGCCCCGGTGCTGGCTCCGGGACTGGTCATCGGCATCTCGACCGTGCTCTTCTGGAACCAGCTCGGCCAGTCCATCGGCGCGGATCAGGGCGGCATCTTCGGGCGCGGCCTGCATCTGTCGACCCTCGGCCAGGTCAGCTACATCTCGGCCTATGTGATGCTCCTCGTGCTGGCGCGGCTGCAAAGCTTCGACCCCGGCCTGGAAGAGGCGGCCCTCGACCTTGGGGCCGGTCACGGCCAGGTCCTGCGGCGCATCCTCTTGCCGCATCTCTACCCGGCCATCGCGGCCTCGGCGGCCATCGCCTTCTTCCAGTCGATCGAGAACTTCAACGTCACCCTCTTCACCAAGGCGAACGAGACGACGCTGACGGTCTATGTCTTCAGCCAGGTCCGGTCCGGGATCACCCCGAAGATCAACGCGCTGGCGTTCCTCCTGATCCTGCTGACCCTGGTGCTGGCGCTGGTCTACGAGGCGAACCGCCGCCGCCGCGCCCGGATCGAGGCCGAGCGCGAAGCCGAAGCGCGGCGCGCCGAAGCGGCGATGCTGCTCTGAAGAGCCCGCTCGTCGTTGGACTTCGTCCCTCCTCGCCAGGCCCTGCGAGGAGAAGACGAAGTCGCACGACGAGCCGCCGTCAAAAGGTAAACGCGTTGTGAACGCCCACAGCCAACCCCTTGATTCTGAACGGGGTGGAAAGCTGTCCACGCGTGGGCAGCTGCACATCACAACCCCTGCAGCAGGACCTCGCACAAGGGCGAGGCCGGGTCTTCCAGCCCGTCGATCACGCTGAAATGGTGGTGCCCCGGATCGGGGGTCCAGGGACAGCCCCATTCCTCCGCCAGGACCCGCGCCTGCATCAGGAAGGCCGGGCGTTCCTCGGCCCCGACCCAGACATGCGCCGTCACCCCGTCGCGCAGGGGGTGGCGGGCGGGGCTTTCCCCGGCAGCCTCGTCCGCGTCGATCCGCAGCGTTCCGTTCATCCCGGTCGCGATCAGCGGCCCAAGTTCGGCCAGGGGCGAGATCGGCACCACCCGCGTCGCCGGGACCGCGATGTCGGCGTTGCCCATCCGTGCCGCCAGATGCCCCCCGGCGGAATGCCCCGTGACCACCATCGGACCGCCGACCCTGGTGCCGACGAACCAGCAGGCGCGTCCGATCTCGGCGGTGATCTCGGCGATCCGCGCGGCGGGGGCAAGGGTATAGCCCGGCACCGCCACCGCATAGCCCCGCGCCAGCGGCCCCGCCGCCAGATGCGACCAGTGCGCCTTGGAAAAGAGATGCCAGTACCCGCCATGCACGAAGACCACGACACCCTTCGCCGGGCCTTCGGGCAGGAAGAGGTCCAGCTTCTGCCGCGGCGCAGGGCCGTAGGCAAGGTCCAGTTCCGCCCGCGCGCCCATGGTCCGCCGGAAGGCGTCGGCCTTTGCAGCCCAGCGGGCCGGCACATCCGGAGCACCCGGAATGAAGGCCCCGTTCGCGTAGTCGCGGTCCGGGTCCGGCCAGCGATAGGCCGGCTTCATGGCTTTTGGCCCGCCAGATGCGTCGGGCAGTGCTCGCCGCTGTCAAGGACCGGGATCATCCGCTCCCAGATCGCGATGTTCTGGTCGACGAAGGCCTGCCCGACGACCTCCGCCGCCCGAACCCCGACCTCGCCCTTCATCCGCGCCACCTCGCGCCGGGCCTCCTGCCGGTACCAGGCATTGCGCGACGCGATGCGCAGGTTGGTGAACCCCTGCGCGGCCATCGCAGCCCCGTAGCGGGCCGGGGTCGCCATGCCGAAATCAAGGCCCTCGGCGGCGATATACTCGGCCATCGCCGGGGACATCGTCTCGGTCCCGATCAGCCAGTCCGAGGCCAGGAACCAGCCGCCGGGTTTCAGGACCCGCGCCACCTCGGCCATCAGGGCCATCTTGTCCGGGATGTGGACGATCGAGTCCTTCGAAAAGACCACGTCGAACATTCCGGGCGGAAAGGGCAGAGGGCCGGGAGCGACCTTGATCAGACCGATCCGGTCCGACAGGCCCTTTGCCGACACCAGCGCACGAGCGCGGGCCAGAACCGAATCCTCGACATCGATCCCGGTGACATGGGCCGCGCCATGGTTCAGGACCAGTGCCAGGTCGATCCCGCCCGCACCGCAGCCGATGTCGAGGACGGTCTTGCCGCGCAGATCGTGG
>JBIJDO010000392.1:0-3096 GCA_044344105.1 Tabrizicola sp. | reverse complement strand
ACCGCGCGCGGGGCGGGATCGGGGGCGCGGTAGCCGCCGCCGCCGCCCGACCTGCTCCCGCCGCCGACGCAGGCCGACAGCAGGGCTGCCGTCCCGATGAGGAATGCCGCGCGCCGGGTGAAAGCTCCGCCGATCCGTGTCCGTGCCATGATCCTGCCCGATGCCTGTTCTTGTTATGGGGCCATGATACCCAAGGAGCCGCCGCCGCCAAGCCCCGTCTCCGCGCCCCTGCGGAACCCCGCTCCGATCAAGGACTCCGCCTTGGGCCTGGCCCGCAGCCTTGCGCGGAACCCGCACCGCCCGCGCGAAACCCAAGGCACCGGGTCAGGCCGGAGACGGGGTCGCGCAATCGGCCAAGGTTACCGGACCGTGAACGTCCACAGCCAAGTCATTGATTTCGCTGGTGCGGAAAGCCTGCCCACGCGTGGGCAGCCCGCCTCAGTCGCCCCCGTTCTTCAGCTTCCAGGCAATCTGCCGCAGCATCCCGTGGAAGGTCTGCACCTCGGCGCGGGTCAACCCCAGCCGCCCCCACATGTTGCGCAGGTTCGCCTTCATCCCCTCGACCTTCGTCGCGGGAAAGAAGAACCCCGCCGCCTCCAGCCGCTCCTCGAAGTGGTCGGCCAGCCGGTCCACCTCCTCGCGGCTGGCAAGGTCGGTCCGGGCCAGTTCCATCACCGAGGGTGGCAGCGACGCCCCCTGCCGCTGCCATTCATAGCCCAGAAGGAGGACGCATTGGGCAAGGTTGAGCGAGGGAAACTCCGGGTTCACCGGCACCGTCACGATGGCATTGGCCCGGATGATGTCGTCGTTCTCCAGCCCCGCCCGCTCGGGCCCGAAAAGGACCCCGACCCGCTTGCCCTCGGCCCCCATCGCGCGGGCCATCGTCATCGCCCGCTCCGGGGTCACGACCTCCTTGACCAGTTCCCGTCCCCGCGCCGTGGTGGCGAAGACGAAGTCGCAGTCGGCAATCGCCCCCGGAAGGTCGGGGAACAGCCCCGCCTGATCCAGCACCCGCCCGGCTCCGCTCGCCATCGCGACCGCCTTCGGGTTGGGCCAGCCGTCCCGAGGGCCGACGACCCGCATCCGCTCCAGCCCGAAGTTCAGCATCGCCCGCGCCGCCGCCCCGATGTTCTCGCCCATCTGCGGGCGGACCAGGATGAAGACGGGCGGGATCATGGGACACCTCTCGCGAGAACCTCGCCGCCAGATAGGCCAGGCTCCGTCCGCAGGCAAGCATCCCTCGACACGGCCCGGGTCCTGCCGCGCCATCGGTAGCCAAGGCGCCGAAACGCTGATAGACGGACCGAAACGCAGTTCCGGAGCCCGAAATGGCCGCAGACGACCGTCCGCAGATCACCCTGATCACGCCGCCGACCTTCGATCCCGACACCTTCTCGGACCGTCTTGGCCGCGTCCTTGATGGCATGGAAATCGCCTGCCTGCGGCTGTCCCTGGCGACGCGGGACGAGGACATCCTGATGCGCGCCGCCGATGCCGCACGCGAGGCGGCCCACGCCCGCGACGTGGCCGTGGTGATCGATGATCACCTGATCCTGGCCGAGCGGCTGGGCCTCGACGGTGTCCACCTGACCGACGGGTCGCGGAACGTCCGCAAGGCGCGCAAGGACCTCGGGGCCGACGCCATCGTCGGCGCGTTCTGCAAGACCAGCCGCCACGACGGCATGTCGGTCGGCGAAGCGGGGGCGGATTACGCCGCCTTCGGTCCGCTGGGGGCGACCAGCCTTGGCGACGGCAGCCGGGCCGGGTTCGACCTCTTTGAATGGTGGTCCGAAGTGATCGAGGTGCCGATCATCGCCGAAGGCGCCTTGACCGCCGCGCTGGTGGCAGAGTTCGGCCCTGTCACCGACTTCTTCGCCGTGGGGGAAGAAATCTGGGGAGCCGAGGACGCCCTTGCAGCCTTGAAGACCCTGCTGGCACCTCTCGCGTAGCGGCCCGTCGACGACGTTGTCACGCCTCGCGGCCACCGCGACGAGGAGACGAAGTCGAACGAGGAGCCTTCGCTAGCCGAGCTTGCGGATATAGGTCCAGGTCGGCACGGTGACCCCGCGCGCGACCGAGAAGCTTTCGGCATCGCCAAGGTACTGGAAGCCCGCGTTGGTCAGGACCCGCGCCGAGCCGGGATTGTCCTGGAAGGCTTCGGCGAAGAGGGTGCAGTTCTTCTGCGGGTTGGCCGCGACCAGGGCCTGCACCGCTGCCGAGGCAATGCCGTGGTTCCAGAAGGCCGGCGCGACCCAGAAGGCGACCTCGGACTGGTTCCGGTCCATCTTCTTCAGGCTGATCACCCCAAGGACTTCGGGCAGGTCGGACCGAGTGCCGTCCATGACCCAGATGTCCTCGTCCCCGCCTGCTGCCATCGCGCGGGCGCAGAAAGCCTCGGCGGTGCCGGGCGGCAGCGGATGGGGAATGCCCTGCGTCGCCTCGGCCACGCGCCTGTCCCCCGCATAGAGCGCGAAGAGCCCGGCATCGGACTTTCGCACCGCACGAAGGGTGAAGCGGTCGGTCGCAATCTCGACCGGGCTGGCGATCGTCTCAAGGATCATGGCTTCCCTCCTTCGAAGCTCATGTGGGGATTGTCGGCTACCCGCGCAATCGCCCGAATGTTTGGCCCTTTCAGGGTGAGGACATGACGGCGCGCCACATTCCCAAGATCAGGCCCCAGATCCGGCCCCCCCGAAACAGGAAGGGGACCGGCCCTTCGGCCGATCCCCCTCTACAATCCGATTGTAAAGGTTCGGCTTACTCGGCTGCTTCCGCCATCGGCAGGACCGAGATGAAGGTGCGGCCCTTGAGACCTTTCTTGAAGGTCACGCGGCCCTCGACCTTGGCGAAGATGGTATGGTCGGTGCCCATGCCCACGCCTTCGCCCGGGAACCAGGTGGTTCCGCGCTGGCGGCAGATGATGTTGCCCGGAATGGCATGCTGGCCGCCATAGAGCTTGACGCCCAGGCGACGACCGGCGCTGTCGCGACCGTTGCGGGACGAACCGCCTGCTTTCTTGTGTGCCATGACCCGTTACTCCTTCGCAGGCGCGGCCTTGGCGGCGCGCTTCGGTTTCTCGGCGGCAGCCTCGGATGC